>CAYYHS010000082.1:0-8499 GCA_964471785.1 uncultured Chitinophagaceae bacterium | reverse complement strand
CTTCCTTTCTATCAGAAGCGTCTCCAGTAACAACTCTTTGCGCTAAAACCCTGGCTGGCGACCAAGCATATCGAAGTCACCGACAAAGTTCTCCTCGAATATCTCAATCCGGGTCCGATGCTGGGCCTGGTTGTGGGTTTGCTTTCAAGTATGGGCTCCACGATTTCCGATATCGTCCTGATTCTACTGACGGTAACCTTCATTCTTCTCGAAGCGTCGAGCTTTCCCATAAAGCTCCGGGCGATCCTCGGAGACCCCTTGCGCGCTTTCCCACAGTTCACAAATTTTGTTAACGAGATCAAACGATATGTCATCATCAAAACGATCATCAACTTGATTGCAGGGACGACGATCGGGATCTGGTTGTACATCCTTGGAGTGGATTTCCCGGTCTTGTGGGGTTTCATCGCATTTCTCCTCCACTACGTACCCAATATCGGCTCTGTTATTTGTGCCATCCCCGCAGTTCTTTTGGCGTTTGTTGAACTGGGGGCAGGTCCGGCGATGCTTGCCGCTTCCGGTTACCTCGTCGTCGGTTTCACCGTCGGCAACGTTGTCGAGCCGCGGCTCATGGGAAAAAAATTTGGATTATCGACATTGGTCGTGTTTCTCTCCTTGATTTTTTGGGGAACGTTGCTCGGCCCCATCGGAGTGGTACTCTGTATACCGTTCACCATGACACTGAAATTTGCCTGTGAGAACGGCAAGAACACAAAGTGGATCGCGATCATGCTGGGATCTGGAAAGGCAGCCAAAACCTTGCCGCCTGCTTCGAAAAAAAGAGAATGAGGCGGGAAGAGAGTGTGAATGAACTTCAGGAACTGACTGAGCGAAGGTTTGTGATCGGCGTGATTTTACAAGTGAGAATCTCCATCAAATCAAAAAGGATAATGTTATGAAACAACGAAGCTATGTTTCTCTCTTCCTCGTTGCAATAATCTCAACCGTCTTCTCGGCTTGCACCACCCTGAGATTAAGCGAAAGGAAAGACGTTTCCGTCCACTCGGTTCATTCGCTGGAGTTCAACGGAATGGCCACAATTGTGGGCGTTGTCTCCGATGCCGATGGAGAGTTCTTACCGGGCGCATCGGTGGCTTTGTTCGACGTTGTCACCGAAACGTTGAAGAACGAAGCAGAAGTTCAGCCTGATGGAACTTATAAGATGACGAATATTTATCCGGACAAATATCGCCTCCGGGCTAAAGTGGCTGGCTTCAAAACCGTTCCGGTCAAGGACATAAAGATCCAAGGGAACACTCTCGTGGTGATTGACTTCCAGCTCGATAGGAACAAGTAAATCTATGTAGCCTCTGTTGATTCAGTGGACGGTTTCAGAAGACAACCCCGTCCTCCCAGCCTCCAGAGTGTCACGCCCGATTCTTGCCCTTTTCTTCTCGGTTTCTTTACTCTCACAGAGTTTTGGTTTGTCCGATGGGGCTGTTTCTGTTGGACGCTGTTGAACAATCGAGGTCTCAGACTAACCTTCGAAGCACCAAGTGAACTATGCGCGCTCATCCACTGGAAGAAAAGTCTTGAAACATTTTCTCTTTCATCCTTTCATATTTTCGCGCGGGGTATTTGCCCGGGATAATCAAGAGCCGATTCGGAGCGAACTCTTCAGCATCGAGCGCCTCGAACAGCACGCCGTGAGTCTTGCTGCGGCTCAGAACGTCATCGCGAAGCCTAACGCCGGGCGACCATTGACCTTGCGGCTTGGGGAAAACGGACGCGTGCTCCTGCGGGCCTACCGCGCGATCGCCAAAGCCGTTAAAGAAGAACAGGTGATTATGCCGGCGGCGGAATGGCTTGTCGATAATTATCACGTTGTTGATGACCAGATCCGCCAAATCCATGACGACCTTCCTCACGGATATTATCGTCAACTCCCAAAGCTTGCGGCAGGGCCGCTTGCCGGCTATCCGCGTGTTTTTGGAATAGCTTGGGCCTTCGTAGCGCATACCGACAGCCGGTTCGATTTTGAAACTTTAAGCAGGTTCGTACGAGCCTACCAGCACGTCCAGCCGCTGACAATCGGCGAGCTCTGGGCAGTGGCGATTACGGTGCGTGTCGTCCTTGTCGAGAATTTGCGCCGTTCGGCCGAGCGTATCGTGACGAGCCGCGAACAACGCCAAGAGGCCAACGAAGTGGCTGATCGTCTCTTGGGTGTCGGGATGAGGGAGGCAGAATCGCCCGAGGAAGCCCTACGGCGGTATATCGGAATGCGCATACCAACGGCATTTGCGGCTCAGCTTGTCCAACGCCTGCGCGATCAGGACCCTGCAGTAACACCGGCGCTTCGCTGGCTGGACGAACGATTGACGGCTCAGGGAACGACCTCCGAGAAAATCGTCAACGAGGAACATCAGTTTCAAGGAGCAATGAGCGTTACGGTACGCAATGTCATCACGAGCATGCGGCTGATGTCATTTGTGGATTGGACAAAGTTTTTTGAGGGAGTAAGTCTGGTTGATGCAGAATTGCGGGCGCACAGCAATTTTGCTGCGATGGATTTTTCCACCCGGGATAGCTACCGGCACGCTATCGAGGAACTCGCCAGGGGATCACACCATACTGAAATTGATGTTGCACGATGCGCTATCCAACGGGGGCAGAGCGCCGGAGACAGCGGCCCGAACGGTCCACAGCAGGATCCCGGCTATTACCTTCTCTCAAAGGGACGGGTAGAATTTGAGAAGCAGCTTGGGTTTAATGTCCCTTTACACTCATGGTTCAATCGAGCCGCCGCGAGTGCAGGAATGCGGGGATACCTTATCGCCATTGTTTTTGTCGGCGGCCTTATCCTTGCGCTGCCGATGCTCGGTGTTGCCAAAGCCGGAGTCACTGGATACGAACTTCTCCTTCTTGCGCTTCTGGCCGTCATTCCGTTGTCGGATGTGGCAGTGGCCCTTGTGAATCATTGGATCATGAATCGGTTCGGCCCGAAGGCACTCCCTGGACTGGAATTAAAGGAAGGCGTTCCTTCGAGCTTGAGAACGATGATCGTCATGCCTACTCTCTTGACGACACGTGAAGAAATTGATGAGCAGATTGAACGGCTAGAAGTTCACTATCTGGCAAATCGGGAGGGCGATCTTCGCTTTGCGCTTCTCTCGGACTGGAAGGACTCTGTCACGGAGAGCGCCGAAGGAGACGGTGAGCTGCTCCGTGCAGCGGTAGAGGGCATCGCGCTGCTCAATCAGCGGTATGCATCTGCCACAGCAGTCAAACGGTTTTTACTTCTTCACCGGCGGCGGCTATGGAGTGAAGGAGAGAAGAAATGGATGGGGTGGGAACGGAAGCGGGGAAAACTGCGCGAGCTCAACCGGTTGTTGCGCGGAGCAGTCGACACCAGTTTTTTGAACTCGGAAAGCGGCGCGATCCGTGTCTCGGCTTCCGTGCCGTCCGGCGTTCGATATGTCGTTACGCTCGATGCCGACACGAAACTCCCTCGCAGAGCGGTTCGACGCCTTGTAGGCAAGATGGCTCATCCGCTGAACCGGCCGAGGATCGATCCAAGGACAGGGCGTGTCGTTGAAGGATATGGTGTTCTTCAGCCGCGGGTGACTCCGGCACTTTCGACAGGTCATGCAGGATCGTCTTTTCAACACATTTTTTCAGGCCCCGGCGGAATTGATCCATACGCATTTGTCGTCTCCGATGTGTACCAGGATCTCTTCGGAGAAGGATCGTATAGCGGAAAAGGAATCTACGACGTCGATGTGTTTGAAGCTGCGCTCGAAGGGCGCATTCCTGAAAACACCGTTCTGAGCCATGACCTTCTCGAGGGGATCTTTGCCGGAGCCGGTCTTGTCTCGGATATCGAGGTCGTGGAGGAATTTCCGACGAGATATGATGTCGCTGCGGCCCGCCAGCACCGCTGGGCGCGCGGTGACTGGCAGTTGCTTCCCTGGATTTTTGCGTACGGGCGCGACTCAAGCGGTCAACGAGGCCGACGGGAAATTCCGCTGACGGGACGTTGGAAAATGATGGACAATCTTCGCCGTTCATTGTCCGCACCAGATTCCTTCGTTGCGTTGATAGCAGGGTGGACGCTCCCTTTTGCCTCGGGAGCCGTATGGAGTCTCTTCATTCTCGCCACGATAGCGCTGCCGCCCCTTCTCCCTTTCTTCGCCGGATTCATTCCACGACGGCGAAACATTTCCAAGCGCAGTCATACGCGGGCAGTTGGAAAAGACCTTTCTCTCGCTCTCACCCAGATTGGCTTTCATGTCTCGCTTCTTGCCCATCAGGCATGGCTGCTGACAGACGCCATCGTTCGTACTCTCTTCCGCCTCTTTGTAAGTCACAGGCACTTGTTGGAATGGATTACGGCGGCGCAGGCGAAATTCAGCCTCCCGCTCAACATCCGCGGATTCTACCGGCGAATGGCGGGCGGTGTGGCTATCGCCTGTATCGCCGCAATCATCGTTGTATTTACGCCGCATGAGTGTTGGCTGACCGCTGCTCCGTTCGTCATTTTATGGTTACTGTCTCCCCTTGTGGCGCAGCGGGTGAGCCGGCCGGAAGCATATGATGCCCCCGACCCGATCTCTTCTGACGATGCACAATCCCTCCGGTTGATCGCCCGCCGCACATGGCGATTCTTTGAGACCTTTGTAACGCCGGAGGAACACATGCTCCCTCCGGATAATTTCCAGGAGGAACCGAAGCCGGCGGTCGCTCATCGAACTTCTCCCACAAATCTCGGTTTGTACCTCCTGTCTACAATTACTGCGAATGATTTCGGTTGGATGGGGATACTTGATACATCGGAAAAACTGGAGACGACCCTGAAAGCGATGAAGGGGCTTGAACGCTTCCGGGGCCATTTCTACAACTGGTACGATACGCGTGACCTTCGACCCCTGGATCCAAAAATCATCTCATCGGTCGACAGCGGCAATCTTGCAGGACACCTGATCGCCGCCGGAAATGCATGCAGCGAGATGGTCAAACGCTCTTTCGTGGACTTAAAATGGATGGAAGGAATTGCGGATGCGCTGATGCTTGTGCGAAACTCTCTTCCAGCGCACTTGAGCGGAGATCAAGTTCGAAATGAAAGCAGGAGCCGGCTGGATGCAGAAGTTGATGCAATGGACACAATGCTTCGCGAAGCCCCAACGGATCCTTCCGGGATGCTCAAAAAGCTGGAAGACCTTTCGCGACATGCTGACAGCCTCGCTGCCATTGTGCAAATAATGATCCATGAATTGGGAAAGAGTGCGATGGGAGGGTGGGGTGCAGAATTGCTGTTCTGGACCGAAGCGACGCAAGCATCCATTAAAAGTCACCAACGAGATTTTGAATTGTTAAAGCCCTGGGCGATGCTCTCCGCGATCCAAAGGTTAATTCCGGAACTTTCTTCACGGGATAAACTCAGTTTTCCGGTTGAGTCGATCCCGACACTCGCCGATTATCCCGATCGTTGCGAAGAAGCGATATCGGTTCTTTCAGTTCATCGGACGAACTTGCGTGCCGCAGAGGGGAAAGGTGGGGACATTGTTTCTCAGGTTGAATCCCTGATTAACTCTCTGCAACAAGCGCGGCGGGAGGCTCGTTCACTTGAGCGCTGTCTCCGATCGCTCAAAGAGATGTCCGGCAGAATGTTTACTGAGATGGAATTCGGCTTTCTCTTCGATGCTACGCGGCAGCTTCTCTCTATCGGATACCGCGTGGCCGATAACACTCTGGATCCCGGGTGTTATGATTTGTTGGCGTCCGAAGCGCGCTTGGCAAGCTTTGTCGCCATCGCAAAAGGGGATATTTCGGTGCGAAACTGGTTTCACCTCGGCCGTTCGCTCACACCGGTCGACCGGGGTTCTGCCTTAATCTCATGGTCGGGATCGATGTTCGAATACTTGATGCCTTCTCTTGTCATGAGGACGCCGGCCGAAAGTTTACTCGGTCAGACAATCCGGTTTGTCGTCCGCCGGCAAATTAAGTATGGCCGCGAACTCGGCGTTCCCTGGGGTGTTTCGGAATCGGCGTACAATGTGCGGGATCTAGAGTTCACGTACCAGTATTCAAACTTCGGAGTCCCGGGGTTGGGACTGAAACGAGGGCTCAGCGAAGATGCCGTCATTGCCCCGTATGCCACTGCGCTTGCTGCGATGGTAGATCCGGGAGCAGCTGTGGAAAACTATGGTCGATTGGGTGAAGCAGGGGGGAGCGGCAAGTACGGCTTCTATGAAGCGCTGGACTACACGCCCTCGCATCGGCAAGAAGGAGAGCAAGTCGCCGTGGTCCGCGCGTATATGGCGCACCACCAGGGAATGACCCTTGTCGCGATCGGCGATGCACTTCTCGACGGCATAATGCGCACGCGATTTCATGCGGAGCCGATCATACAAGCCACTGAGTTGTTGTTGCAGGAACGGACCCCCCGTGATGTCGCCGTCGCGAGACCCCGTGCAGAGGAAGTCAATGCGACTGCCAATGTCCGCGATCTAGTCCCACCGACGTACCGCAGGTTTCATTCCCCCCACTCCCGGGTACCGCGAACACATATTCTTTCGAACGGCAATTATGCAGTCATGGTCACCGGAGCGGGTTCAGGATACAGCCGCTGGCGAGACTTTGCGGTTACCCGATGGCACGAGGACGTGACGTGTGATTCGTGGGGTTCTTACATCTACCTGCGTGATACCCAAAACGGCAACGTGTGGTCGGCAGGATATCAGCCGACTGGAATAGAGGCGGACAGTTACGAAGTAGAGTTTACGGAAGATCGGGTGGAAATAACCCGCAACGACGGAACGGTGACAACGGTACTCGAAGTTGCAGTCTCTCCCGAGAGCGATGCGGAGGTACGGCGTGTTTCGATCTCCAATTTCGGCAGCCGGGTCCGCGAAATCGAGTTGACATCATACGCAGAAGTGGTATTGACACAGCCTGCTTCCGATACGACACACCCGGCCTTCTCGAAACTTTTTGTTCAAACTGAATTTGTCGCTGATGTCGGCACTCTTCTTGCCACGCGGAGGCGCCGGTCGACCGGGGAGCCTGAAATTTGGGCGGCCCACCTGGCTGTGATAGAGGGGGAGAGCGTCGGAGATCTCCAGTACGAGACCGACCGGGCACGCTTCATTGGCCGCGGTCATCAGATTCGCTCGCCGATTTCGGTGATGGATGGCAAGCCGCTTTCCAATTCGACTGGCACCGTGCTCGACCCGATTTTCAGCCTTCGTTGCAGGGTGCGGGTTCTCCCTGGAACCACCGTTCGCGTTGCATTTTGGACCATGGTTGCGCCGTCGCGCGCCGAAGTGCTGGACCTGGCCGATAAGCATCACGACCCCACCGCGTTTGAGCGGGCTGTCACTCTTGCATGGACGCAGGCCCAAGTTCAGCTCCGCCACCTTGGCGTCGGCACAGAGGAAGCACACCTCTTTCAACATCTTGCAAGCCACGTCCTCTATTCAGACCCTTCGCTGCGGCCTCCCTCCGAAGTCCTGAAACGGAACACGACCGGCCAGTCGGCTTTATGGGTTCATCGCATCTCCGGTGACTTGCCCATTGTTCTTGTCCGTATCGATGAACTGGCGGATTTGGAAATCGTGAGACAACTATTACGTGCGCACGAATATTGGCGTATGAAGCTGCTCGATGTTGATCTTGTGATTCTTAACGAAGAAGCGCAAACCTACACGATGGAACTCCACAGCGGGTTGGAGACACTACTGCGAACGAATGAATCGCAGCTACGTCCTCAAGTTGAGCAGGCGCATGTGAGAGGAAACATTTTTGTTCTCCGCGCAGATCTCATTTCACTCGATGTTCGCATGCTGCTTCAGAGCACTGCACGAGCAGTTCTTCTCAGCCGCCGCGGCACTCTCTCCGAACAGCTTAGCTCCGTGGATAGTATTGAGTCTGCCTCACTGCAGCGCCGCCCCATATTTCCGCTCAACGCAAAAGATTGGGTCAAAGAGAGGCTGACGACTGTACTCACTGGAGACGTCCGTAAAGCGAGCGTCTCCCCCGCACCCGGGCTGGAGTTCCCCAATGGTCTCGGGGGCTTCACCGAGGACGGCACCGAATATGTCACAATGTTGCAGGATGGACAACATACGCCGGCGCCGTGGATTAACGTGATCGCCAACCCGTCGTTCGGCTTCCAGGTGTCGGCAGAGGGGGCCGGCTATACGTGGTCGATGAACAGCCGTGAGAACCAGCTTACTCCCTGGTCCAATGATCCGGTTGTCGATATGCCCGGCGAGGTCTTCTTTATCAGGGATGACGAAAGCGGATCTCTTTGGACACCAACGGCACTTCCGATCCGGGAGGATGGCGGGCACTATGTTGCACGTCACGGTCAGGGATATACCCGCTTCGAGTACTCGTCCCATGAAATTGCGGTTGAACTGTTGCAGTACGTCTCTCCTGACTCCACGATCAAAATTTCGCGGTTAAAAATCAAAAACAATTCAAGGCGTCACCGGCGGCTCTCGGTTACTGCGTACGTGGAATGGGTGCTTTCCGCTTCACGCGACTCTTCCGCTCCGT
>CAYYHS010000081.1:0-8595 GCA_964471785.1 uncultured Chitinophagaceae bacterium | reverse complement strand
GGTACAGTGCGTTGTCGTCGAAGTTGATCTTTGCATCGAGCGCCAGCACATTTCCTTCCTTTGTAAGAACGAGCGGGTTAATCTCGGCGAGCGATGCATCAGTAGCTTCGTACGCCTTGTAAAGCGCGAGCAAAAATTTTACGCCATTCTTGAACGCGTCGCCCGTAAGTCCCAGCGCGAAAGCCAGTTTTCGGGCCTGAAATTGTTGCAGACCGACAGAGGGGTCAACATGTTCTTTCACAATTTTTTCGGGCGACTCCGACGCCACCTTCTCAATCTCGACCCCCCCTTCGGTCGAAGCCATAACAACGTTTATCGACCTCGTCCGGTCAAGCGTGATGCCGACGTACATTTCCTTCGCGATATTGATCCCTTGCTCGATGAGAAGTCTTTTGACGATTTTGCCTTCGGGACCGGTTTGATGAGTCACGAGGCGCATTCCCAGAATGCTGGATGCAAGAGTTTTCACTTCGGAAATGCTCTTTGCAACTTTGACACCTCCACCTTTTCCTCTGCCCCCGGCGTGGATTTGAGCCTTTACAACCCACGCATTCCCTCCAAGCCTCTCGGCCACTGCCACTGCCTCGCCCACAGAAAAGGCAACTCCTCCTTCTGGCATTGCCACGCCGTATTTCCTGAGTATTTCTTTTCCCTGGTACTCGTGAATTTTCATCGAAACTCCTTATGTAATCCTGCCTGTTGCCTGTTTTAACTCGTCAATATCATTTAATCTTTTCCGAAATTGCTTTCGCCTGCATAAAGAGGAGCAGGTAATCACGGCCGCCGGCTTTCGAGTCGGTGCCGGACATGTTAAATCCGCCGAATGGATGCACACCGACCAAGGCTCCGGTAATTTTCCGATTAACATAAAAATTGCCGACATGGAATGACTTTTTGGCCTTCTCGATCTTCTTACGGTCTTTGGTCCAGACTCCGCCGGTCAATCCGTATTCGGTATTATTAGCGATTTCGAGGGCGTGGTCAAAGTTTTTCGCTTTGATTACCGCAAGGACCGGTCCAAAAATTTCTTCTTGTGATATGGTCGAGTTCGGTTCGACGTCTGCGATCACCGTGGGTTGGATAAAATAGCCGATTCCGTCGACCTTCTTTCCGCCTGCGATGAGCCTCCCTCCTTCCTGAAGCCCTTTTGCGATATACGCCATCGTCTTTTCTTGGGCGCTTCCGTTCACAACCGGACCCATATAATTTGCCGGATCATCCGAAACCCCCACATTGATCGCTGTGACTTTCTCTTTGAGCAGCTCCAAGAATTTTTCGTAGACCTTCTCCACGACGATCGCCCGGGAAGCGGCCGAGCATTTCTGCCCTTGAAAACCGAAAGCCGATGCCACCGTGGCCTGAGCAGCCTGTTGAAGATCTGTGTGATCGTCAATAATGATGGAATCTTTTCCTCCCATTTCGGCGACTACCCGCTTCAACCACCTCTGACCCGGCTGGACTTTTGCGGCAAGTTCATTGATGTGGATCCCCACTTCTTTCGATCCAGTGAACGAGACAAATCTCGTTCGAGGATGCGCAACCAGCGTGTCTCCGACTGCCGCCCCCGAACCGGTGACGAAATTTATCACACCCGATGGAAGGCCGATCTCCTGCATCAAAGAAAAGAACCTCCACCCGGTGAGGGGAGAATCGCTGGAGGGCTTCAGGACAACGGTATTTCCTGCGACGACTGCCGCGGAAGTCATTCCAGCCAGAATTGCCAGGGCAAAATTCCACGGGGGAACAACCACGCCGACGCCGAGCGGGATGTATCGCAGTTCACTTCGTTCCGTCGGGATTTCTGTGACCGGCTGGGGGCCGGCGAGACGCAGCATTTCCCGCGCATAGAATTCCAGGAAATCGATCGCCTCGGCGGTGTCGGCGTCGGCTTCCGGCCAGGTCTTTCCGACCTCATAGACCATGGTCGCGCTGAACTCGTGCTTTCGCTTCCGCATGATCGCGGCAGCCTTCAACAAATAGGAGGCTCGCTTCTCGGGATCGACAAGTTTCCACTCCTCAAATTTTGCAGAGGCAACATCGATCGCCTCCATCGCCATGGGAACGCTCGCCTTCTGAAAAATGCCGACAATCTCGCTCGGCACGGAAGGATTATAGGAATTAAGTTTCTCGTCTGTGCGATATTCTTTCCCGCCGATCACGATCGGATATTCTTTTTGAAATTCCGACCTGATCTTCGCCAGCGCTTTTACCATCGCCGTCCGTTGAAGCGGCTTGGAGAAATCTGTCAGGGGTTCATTTTTGAATTTTGATATTCTCATTTCTGGTCCTTCAAATCAGATCAACAAAGAAAAAGTGTTACTAACCGTGAGGGATTGAGTTCAACGTAACGCCATCACTACCGCGCCGTATGCCGGCGGCGCCATCGGCGGGACAATTTCGACCTCCGGGAATGCAATGGCGATTTGACGAGATAACGCCAACCTCAATGGAGTTTCGGTCGAGATAAGTCCGCCAATGAACGAAAGCGGAATCTTTCTTCTCACGACTTGCATTTCGCCCCTGCTGAATTTTCGAACAAGTGCGCGCACATGTTCAGTCAAAGCGAGTGACGACATCTGAATGATCTCAATCGCGGCTGCATCGCCATGGTTCGCCGCTTCCATAACAAACGGTGCGATGGCCGAACAATCCAGGTTCCTGCTATAGACCGCCGCGATGATATCTTCAGGTTTCTTCAAACCGAAGTTCTTTGCGAGCAGAGCCGTGAGGGCCGTCGCGTCGGAACGTCCATCCATCTGACGACATACGGCAATCAGCGCTTGCCTGCCGATGAAATACCCGCTCCCCTCATCCCCCAAAATTCGCCCCCATCCCCCAGCGCGGTGAACCTTCCCTTGTTCATCTTTTCCAAAGGCGATGGATCCCGTCCCGGCGATAAGAATGATACCGGCACTTCCTTTAAACGCCCCCTCAAGAGCTATTCGCGCATCACTTTCGATCCGCACTTTTCGAAGCCGGATCTTTTTTGACGCAAGCAGTTTCTGCAAAGCCGCTGCCATCTTCTTCTGGTCAACCGGCCTTCCGGCGCCTGCCAGACCAATCGTGATTGCCCTGACATTTTCCAGTGATGAACCGACCGATTCGCAGCATTCTCGCATCAATGAAAGAAGCGCGCGAGCAACTCTCTCAAAACCAACTATTTGCAGATTCGTCGGTCCTGAAACATGCTGGGCGATAACGTTGCCCTTCAGGTCGGAAATTATTGCCAGCGTTTTCGTCCCCCCGCCATCGATCCCGATGACGAATTGTGGTAGTCTCATAGAAAAAACGCCGTCATTATTGGCCTTGGTGGGACAAATTACGAAGATATGGCTAGAGAATCAAGAAATTGAGAGCCGTGGTCATAATGCCCTTTGAGAAACCTTTCAGGGGTTCTTTGATCGAATTTCTATAAAATCTTTTTATTGTTTCAGCTTGAAAATTAGTTCCTTCGGAAGGCTGCATCCCGTTGTTTCACAACCGCATCAGAATATTTGGCGTCCAAATTCCGGGTCGATCTTAACATGCGTTGCGACAACAAAACCGGGAATCGTTGAAAGCATAATCCAGAGAAAGAAGTTCTTATAACCGATCGCCTCCTGCAAAGTCCCACTCACCATCCCGGGCAGCATCATTCCCAGAGCCATGATGCCTGTGCAGATGGCATAATGCGCGGTCTTGTGTTCTCCGTCGGAGATCATGATCATATACATCATATAAGCGGTGAAGCCGAATCCGTAGCCGAACTGCTCTACCGCGACTCCTGCGTTGATGATGAACAAATTTCCCGGCTGCGTCTGCGAGAGATAGACAAAAACCAGATCGGGCAGATGTATCGCAAGCACCATCGGCCAGAGCCAGAACCTGAGGCCGCGACGGGAAATCACGTATCCTCCTAACAGGCCACCGAATGTCAATGCAAGAATGCCGACGGTGCCGTAGACAATGCCTACCTCCGTCGTGCTTAATCCTAATCCTCCTACATTAGATCCGTCGAGCAGAAATGGAGTAACGAGCTTTACCAATTGGGCTTCGGCAAACCGATAGAGCAGAAGGAATGCGAGAACAACGCCAATATTTTTCTTTTTGAAAAAGAGTGCGAAGATATGTGCGAACTCTTCGAATGTTCTCCGGCTCTTCTCTTGTCCATGCAGTCCGTCTGAAACAGGAAAAGGCAGAACGAATTTATGATAGACGCAGAGGAGAATAAAAACCATGGCGACAACACCAAACGACCAAGACCACGCCACACGGATGTTGCCTCCTGTATGATTTTCCAGATATCCTGCGAGGACCACAAGCGCCCCTTGCCCGCTGATCATTGCGATGCGGTAGAAGGTGCTTCGGACGCCGACAAATGCCGATTGATGTTTCTGTGAAAGCGCCAGCATATAGAAGCCGTCGACCGCGATATCGTGGGTCGCCGAGCTAAACGCCAGAAGCCAGAAAACGGCGAGCGAGTACTGGAAGAATCCTGACAACGGAAGAGACAATGCGACTGCCGCGAGCATACCTCCAATAACGAGTTCGGCAACGAGGATCCATTTCCGCTTCGTTCCGAACATTTCTACGAATGGACTCCAGAGCGGCTTGATCACCCAAGGGAGGTAGAGCCAGCTTGTATAGAAAGCGATTTCTGCGTTGGAGATTCCAAGTCGTTTGTACATGATGACCGAAACGGTCATCGCAACGACGTAGGGGAGCCCTTCAGCGAGATAGAGCGAGGGAACCCATGTCCACGGGTTCCGCCGATTGCTCTTCGGGACGATAGTTTCCGTCGTCATGTAGCTGATCCCATTCTCGGACTTTCCTTTTCAGTAGAGCTTCGCCAATTCGCTTTGTCGATAGTAGTGTGCCAGAATCGTCTCGGCGTCCATTCCCCTTGCCGCCATCACTGCCGCGCCGATCTGGCACATGCCGACTCCGTGTCCCCATCCCGCCCCATACAGGAGAAAATGCTTCGGGATTCCGTTTCCATCTCTTTCTATCATGACGATAAATGCCGAACTATACAGATGAGTCTCAGACAGCCAACGGCGTATTTCCAGTTCCTTCCCCACTACGACTGTCTCTTTGGATCCTTCGATCCTGAGCTTGACGATCCGTCCAGAGGGACCGCGTTGAACTGGAACAAGATTTAACAGCGTGCCGAAATCGATCCCCGATTTTTCCCGGATGAGATTTTCGAGCCTTTCTCGATCATAGTCGATTACCCATCTGAAAAAATTTGTCGTATCCCAATCGAACGAAGGGAGAATCTGCCGTAAGAATGCCTGGTCGGTGGAGTTGCAATAGGCGCTGGGGTTGGAGAGAATCCAGTCTTCAGCGTCTCCCTGACTGACAACCGGGGGATGGTTTGTCTCAGAATCGGAGACGGAAACAAGAAAGGGCAAGTGCTTATCCTCCCACACATTCTCAAAATCCTCCGTTCTGCCCCCACACGCTTTGGAAAAACGTGCGTCGCAGATTTCCCCCCTATACATCACAAAAACTCCACGCGTTGACTCAACCGCTTCGACCGCCTTGCGGGATCTTCCCTTCGCAATTCCCTGATACCGTTGACAATGATCGTCCGCGCAGACATCAAACAGCTCGTGGTCTTCTCGGTCATACCAACGAACATGCTCGCCATCCCTCTGAGTACTTCGCGGAAGTTCGGATTTCTTGCCCTTCTCAGACCTGACCAGCATCGCAACCAGCCAACTGCGTGAAACTATTGCATGCGCTTTAAGAAACTCAAACGGAGCTTCCCCGCTCATTTCGGAGGCGATAACGCTCGCGAGATAGTCTTCAAGGTTGATCTCGTTGATCGCCGTCAATGTACCATCCTCGCGCAACTTCAGCCTCAGGGCACCCGAAAAATCCTGATCCTCCTCCTTCTCCCAGTGAAACTGTAATCCTATAGTAACACGCTTCAAGGTAAAAGTACTTGCGGATTCCCCCTGACAGAACAGATCATTTTCTTTGTAAACATGTCTTGAGTTGTTGATTGTAATTACGATGCCCCCCTCATCGGACCGCGCACTGAATTTCCCGGTCAGCCGGTCGGTGCCGTTGACCATAAAGGCTCCATGAAAGATGCCGCGCACTTCGGGACATCGGTCCATCACTCCTACGTTGATTGCAGGTTCCTGTGAGATCACTTTCTTATCACCGTTGAACATGCCTGGAGACGCAATAGTTTTGCGATTGTTCGCCTTTTTTTTCTAAATCGCCTCGAAGATACTTTCGAGCTGCTCATCTGATATTGAAACTTCTTCCAGAATACCCTCCATCATTTTTGCGTCTATCCGGTCGAAATCTCTCTTACGCGGCGTGATGACCATTCCCCCCATGTCGACGAGAGCCGGGCTCACGACAACTCTCTCTTGTTCTTCTCGAAAGTAGACATCCGGACGATGTTTCCTTCGCGGGAACGCAATCGCCCTCCACACTCCCTGCTGGAATGAAGTGAGCAAATTTAGTTTGGGCTCCCTCGTTGTCGCAAAAACCTTCTTCATCGAGGCGAGAAGCCCCGTTATGGAAGTCGCCATGTTCTTTCTCGTCGGAGACTCCATAATGAGAACACTCCGGCCATAATGGCTGAGCGACGAGTACTTTACCGAGTCAAGCACCTTCTTTGCCATCAGACGCTTTTCGTTCTTGACCTCACGCTCAACCGGCAGTGCTCCTGCCGGAGATACCTGAAAATGCAGATGGTCTGGCGCCGAGGCGCCGCATTCGGGCCCATTGTAAAAAACCGCAAACATCGGACTCAAGTCTTCTGTCAAAGACAATAGTGTCCCGACATTCGCCTCAAGAGTTTGAGGAACATGCGTAACACTCGAAACGGTAAAATGCCTTTCGAAGATGGGGTTTGGGTTACATAAAAGCAGGAACTCTTGGTGATATGCAATAGCATGTTGATTCTCCGGAAGATTCTCCGGACAGAGAAAACATTTTCGCTGGCGGATAGAGTTGTCGTCGACCTTTGCACCCGTGCTGACGATCCTCCTTGGATTGCACTGAAGCGTGACCGAAAACCCATTGCAGATTAGCTCGCGGAATTCTGCAGAACCAAGCGCACTGTACCCTTCATCCAATTGAGGCCACGCATGTTTTTGTTCATCGAGAAGAGAGAGCAAGAGATTCGCAGCAGTTCCGGGCGGCGAGTCGGCATTGATCGATGCAAAAAGATTTTTGGGAAGCAATGGATTGTCGAAGAAGGAATTAGCGTTGTCGATTCAATTGTTGCCGAGCAAGTATTTCAACTGTTCTCAAATAGTCTTTGTAGGAGTCATTTCGGTTTGCATCCTCGATCGTCAGCGAGGCATCTGAGTTGCCTTCCCACCGCCGGCATAAGTAGACCGGCTCGTATATCCTCCCGATGTGGTACTCACGGGAGAGCCGTAACCCAATGCTGTAGTCCTCACCATAGCTAACGTTCGGGAATCGAATCGTTCGGCACAAGGCGGTGTTGAACGCTCGCGGCGCGCCTAATCCGTTGACACGAAGCGCATTGTTCCGCCCGTTCTTCGGCGACCACTCCCGATGGTCTATCACGCCCGGTGGAATTTCCCTGAGATCCATGTCGACAAGCCTGTAACATCCAATCACCATCGCAAGATCGCCGGTCTCGAATGGCTTCACCATCTTGGCCAACGCAGTATCATCGGCGAAGAGGTCGTCTGAATCCAATTGGACGGCATACTTCCCGCATTTTTCCGACATCACCGCCTCATTCCAACAGCCTCCAATGCCAAGATCGAGGGGTTTTGGAATGAGGTGAAAGAGGTTCGGATCTCTTCCGGCCAACGCTCCAACAACATCGGTGGTCCCGTCGGTCGAGTGATTGTCCACCACGATGACGTTGAACGGGAACTCCGTTTTTTGCCCGAGAGCGCTCCTGATTGCCTCAGCGATAGTGTTTTTGCGATTGCGTACCGGAATAACGATGCTCGCCACGACGGGAAATGCCGAAGTGATCTTAGGTATTCGTTTAAACGTTGGCCTTAAATATGCGCCGATTTCCTTGAGATGACCGGTAGCAACTGCTTCCATTTCCTTTTGCACGCGGCTGTTTTTCGGATCGACGTAATCGAATTGCCGTTCACCAAAAAGAGGAACATCAGACGCGTGTTGGGAAGAGAGGTATTCTTTGATATGGACAAGCTTGTGATCTATTGATACTTTGAGGCGGAGATCGTAGAGCCCGGCGTGCCGCACACGTGGCACTGTGCCGTACTTTTTCACTGCGGCATGCAGTGCGGAGACAGAGAAGAGCATGAGCGGACCGAAATCGAAGTTGTCGCGAATGCTCCCGAGCTGATAGTCCAGAACCGGATGATCCGATCGCATCCCGTTTTTGAGTCGATAGAAATCCGAATAGACCATGCCGGCATGCGTGTCTTTTGCTACATCAATGAAGCGTTCTATCGCGTTCGTTCCCAGATCAATCTGTCCGCCCTGAGTGAAAAAGAAAAGATATTTTTCGGGAACATTTTTTAGGATCCGATTTAGCGCCGGTCCGGACGAGAACGAATCGGTCTTAATTCCCTCGCATTTTGGGGAGGGAGAAGTGTACATGCCGCCGTGGATGACGTACGCTTTCGATAT
>CAYYHS010000080.1:0-8655 GCA_964471785.1 uncultured Chitinophagaceae bacterium | reverse complement strand
TGGTCCCATTCTTTCTTGGTCTGAAGAAGGGCAAGAAACTCAAAGCCGTCCATGATGGGCATCATGATATCGAGGAAGATGACGCCTGGAATTTCTTTCGCGAGAATTGCCACGGCAGACTTTCCGTTCTCGGCGGTCCGCACTTCCCATCCTGCCTTCTCCATTGGCCGACAAATGGTCGAGCGGGCGTCCGAATCGTCGTCAACCACAAGGACGTAGCTCCGTTTAACCTGTGCCGTGAGCCGTTGGATAACGTGCAGGATCTTATCTTTATCGACCGGCTTGGTGAGGTATTCCGATGCCCCGACCGCAAGCCCGAAATTTCTGTCGTCGATCATTGTATACATAACAACGGGGACTGCTTCCAATTCCGGGTCGCTCTTAAGTTCCTGAAGGACCGCCCAGCCGTCTTTTGAAGGCATTACAACGTCGAGAATAATTGCGAGCGGGATGATTTCTCTCGCCCGCTTCAGCCCTTCGTCACCGTTCGAAACAGCTTCAGCTAAGTATCCGCCTTTCGTAAGATAGCGAATCAATAGATCCCGCACGTTTGGATCGTCGTCGATGATAAGGATACACGATTTTTTGGGAATGACTCTGCTTGCAATGATTGGCGGTACATTCATGGGGATCGGGCTTGATGCTGAGTCCTCGATTCGTTGCGGCAACGTAACAACGAACGTGGTTCCTTTATTTGAGGAGCTTTCTACACCGATTGAGCCTCCCATCATTTCACAGAATTGCCTCGAGATTGCGAGCCCGAGGCCGGTGCCGCCGAACTTCCGGGTTGTGGAGCCGTCCGCTTGGCCAAATTCTTTAAAGAGCCGTTCTTCTTGTTCCTTCGTAATTCCTATGCCGGTATCAGAAACTCTAAACCGAACTGTCGGCTGTGAACCGGAATCGCCCCGAACGGAAGTCACATCGAGCGAGATCGTACCATGATGCGTAAACTTCGAAGCATTGCTGAGAAGATTAAAAAGAACCTGCCGAACCTTTGTGAGGTCAAGCCGCACCAGCCGGATTTCTTCGTTTCCAGTTAACACAAGAACGTTCTCATTCTGATCGACCAGCGGCTGGACCAACGAAGACACTTCCGAGATCATTTGTTTCAGGTCGAACTCTTCAACATACAACTCCATTTTGCCGGCTTCGATCTTGGAAAGATCGAGAATATCATTGATCAATCCTAAAAGGTGTTTGCCGGCCGCGCGCACCCTTTCTATATCTGGGCGATATCGGTTCTCGCCGGCGTCGCCCATTTCTTCGTCCAACATTTCGCTATAGCCGATGATTGCATTGAGAGGAGTACGCAGTTCATGCGACATGCTGGCAAGAAATGCACTTTTCGCTTTTGTCGCCTCCATTGCCTTCTCGTTTGCAATGGCCAGTTCGCTATTCTGTTTTGCGATGATCGACATTTGCTGACGAACTTGTTCATCCACCTTTTTGCGTTCAGTGATGTCCTCTTTGACTGCAACGAAATTGGTAATGGTTTGATCGGCATTCTTGACAGAGGAAATGGAGGCCGCTTCCCAAAAGAACTCGCCGTTCTTTTTTTTATTATGAAATTCGCCACGCCAATCGTGGCCTGCGCTGATGGTTTCCCACAGCTTTTTGTATTCTTCCGGGGACGTTTCGCCCGATTTCAAAATGCGGGGATTCTTTCCGCGAGCTTCTTCCATTGTATAGCCCGTCACCTGCGTAAACCTGGGGTTGACATATTCGATGTTGCCCTGAGTGTCTGTGACGACAATAGAAGCGGGGCTTTGTTCAACGGCAAGCGAGAGTTTACGGAGTTGTTCCTGCGCCCGTTTGTTCTCAGTGATGTCGCGGCCAATGCCAACGAACCCTGTAATGATCCCCGAGGTGTTACGAAGGAGCACTTTGTTCGTCGTAACCCATCGGTCTTTCTCATCTCTGCTCGCATCGACGGAGGGACCTTCATGATTGTATATTCCCTTGCCAGTCCGGATAATGGCTTGTTCCTCGCTTTGGTATCGGGCCGCGAGGTCGTGTGGGAAAAAATCGAAATCAGTTTTCCCTATAAGCTCGTTCTCAGATGCAAGGCCTAATTGATGCACCACGGCTGTATTGCTAATGAGAAAATGGCCGTCACAATCTTTCACATAGATAAAGTCCGGTATATTATCGATCAGCGTGCGGAGAAGCGTTCGCTCATGTTCGCGCTCCTCCTGCGCTTTCATGAATTCATTGATGTCGCGAGTGATACCGACAAGCCCGACGATCTGACCGTTCTGTCGAAGCGGAACCTTGGTGGTGGAAGTCCAGTAAAGAGTCCCGTCTTCAAGTTTTCTGCTCTCGGTCAATCCGACAATTGGTTCGCCGCTCTCCATGAGGCGCTGGTCGTGCTCTAAAGTTTTTCGCCCAAACTCCTCGCCGAATAATTCCACGTCTGTTTTTCCAATGATATCGTCTATGCCAATCATTTTTAAATCGTTGAGCATTTTTTGGCTTACTTTGATCAACCGACACCGGCGGTCTTTGAAGTAAATGCTGTCCGGAACGCTCTCCATGAGTGCGTCCATAAACCCCTTTTCACGGCTCAGGGATTCCTCAACACTCTTTCTTGAGGTAATGTCACGGCCGATGCCGAGAAGTCCAATAATATTGCCTCGTTCATCCTTGAGAGGGATTTTTGATGTGAGGAGCCAACGCTTCTCGCCCGCGACATTGACAGCATATTCCTCCCGGTTCAATACCGGCGTATCGCTATGCATCACTAATTTGTCGTCTGCAAGGAACCCGTCTGCGACAGCCTTTGGAAAAAACGAGAAGTCGTCCTTGCCTATGACTTCTGCTTCCGTTTGAACTCCGATGTTGCGTAAATGGGCATGGTTCGCCAATGTTTTTCGGCAGAGAGTGTCTTTAGCGTAAATGGCGTCGGGGACGTTGTCGATAATAGTTCGAAGTAGCATTCTTTCTCTCTGCAGGACTTCCTCAGATTGTATCTGGTCGCTGATATCGACGTATTGTGCTATAACCCCGACTGCAGTTTCATTAATAAAAATTGACCTAGCAAAGACTTCTACGGTGACAAGAGTTCCGTTCTTGCGGCGGCGCAGCAATTTCGTGTGAATCTTTCCGTTATCGTAGGAAGCCCGGGTCAATTGTTCTGCTTCTATTCTGCCATCGGGCGGAACGATCAAATCATCCAAGTTCTTACCAATCGCTTCTGCTTTACCGTATCCAAAAATATGCTCGAACGATTCATTGCACGACTCGATGATCCGATGCATGTCCAGAACAACGACTGCAATGGGTGAACTCTCAACGATTGCCTCAAGATATTTCTCCTGGGAAGCCAGCTTCTTCTCCACCGAAAGCTGAGTCAATCGCGCGAGATCCTGAGCCCTCGCCTTCTTTCTGATCTTTCTTGCTCCCGCTACGATTCCAATCAGGCCGACAAGATAAATAATGGAATGCCGCAGAATCGTAGACGTTCTATCTTTGGCCTCGATTTCCCGCAGAGGCTTCAGAGGCACGGCGACGCTGATCCCACCACCGAAATCTCCCTCGAGGTAGCCTTGAGCCGAGTGACATTCCAGGCAGCGTTTGGTGATCATGAGAGGTTTCATCAAGCGAAGGTACGGAAACCCGTCGACTGTCGTAGAATCGGCAATTTCATCTTCTCCCCGCGAAAGCCGAAGGAGCGAATTACGTTCCCATGCATCTGGAGCGTTCTTCTGGTCCACAAGCTTTAAACTGGTGATGTGACCCAGCGTAAGGGCATTCGGTCCGAAGTTGAGTTGAAAACCGAGGGAACCAGTCTCCCAATGGCTACTCACGATGTTTCGATCGTAAACCCTACGAGCCTCGAGGAATGCCATTTGCGACATCATGGAGCGTGTGGATTGGACACGGTATGCAAAAGAGAGGCCAATGACGAGAGTCCAGGCTATCCCCGTCAGCCAGAAACTCCACGATGGCAAAGTCGAACGGGGTACTTGTGATCTTGCGTTGTCCATAATGGTCAATGAACCGATTGATGAATGCTGTGAAAGTGTTCGGGATCGAAACCTATTCTCCCGAGAATGATAAGTATCGATTAGAAGACACCTCGACAACGACCTGCGTCTTGTCGAATTTGAGATGGAGCCTACGGCGACATGAAAATGAGCAGCCTGAAATGTCGAAGGAGGCAGGTCCGATTCTTTCGGCGAATTCCACCCTTCAGCAGTATCAGGACAGACGGCGAGTTACTCGCTGCACTTCTTCGACAGAGGTAATTCCCGCAAGGGACTTCTGTATTCCGTCGTAAAACATGTCGCGGAAATTGTTCTCTACGGCAAGTTGTCGGAGTTTGCTCGTAGTGACTTCGCCGACAATGACATCCCGCATTTCCTCGGTGATGATGAAAACCTCGTGGATAGCGATTCTTCCTTTGTATCCAGTGCCGGTGCAAAAAGAGCATCCCTTTCCTCTGAAAAATGCAGTGCCCTCGGGGAGACCTGAGAGGCCGAGCAACAACTTGGTCTCGTCGTCGGGTACGTACTTTTCTTTGCATCGCACGCAGATCTTTCTAACGAGACGCTGCGAAACTACGCCGATGACCGAAGCGCTTACCCAAAAGGAGGCAATGCCAAGATTAACCATGCGGGATATCGCCCCGATCGCATCATTCGTATGGAGCGTGCTCAAAACGAGATGTCCGGTCAATGCGGCCTCTGTAGCGATCATACCCGTTTCGGAGTCGCGGATTTCTCCGATGAGAATTACGTCGGGGTCCTGGCGCAAGATCGAACGGAGAGAGGTTGCAAAAGTTAATCCGCGTTGTGAAGAGACCTGAACCTGGTTAATCAACGGAAGTGTGTATTCTACCGGATCTTCTACTGTCGTGATGTTCGTGGTGATGTTCTTTTTCTCGTTCAACGCTGAATACAGCGTTGTTGTTTTACCGCTCCCGGTTGGGCCTGTGACGAGCACAACCCCGTTTGGAAGCTTCAAAAGCATACGAAAAAGGCGGAGGTTCCTGGGTGAAAAGCCGAGGTTTTCGAGATCGATCATCATGGCAGATTTCCCAAGGAGACGCATGACGATCTTCTCACCAATCAGCAGTGGGAGGCAGCTCACACGGACGTCGAATACGCGATCGGCAAACGTCAACTCTAATCTTCCGTCCTGAGGGATGGCGTGTTCGAAAATGTCCATTTTTGCCTTGGACTTGATCACCGATACCATCCCCGGGTGGAAAGCGATGGGGAAGGAGACGGCACGTTGAAGCACGCCATCGACGCGGAAGCGAATCATCAACTCCGTATCCGATGGTTCAATGTGGACGTCGCTGGCACCGGCCTTGGCCGCACGCAGCATGATCTCGTCCATCAATTGTGCCATGGTTGCATCGATCTTGCCGTCGGAGGAGATCGGGCTCTCTTTTCCTTTCGGACTGCGGATGTCATACTTCTCCAGTGCAAGAGAAGACTTCAGGGCTTGGATGCGGTCGATTGCACCTCGATATTTCCTCAGCGCAGCGTCAAAATCGGAAATAGTTGTAATAACAGGGAGTACTCTGTAGCCCGTCAGTTGCTGCAATCGCTGGAGGAGTTGTTTAACAGGGGGATCGATAAAGGCCATGGTCAATTCCAAACCGATCCGAAAGACCGGGAGAGTCCTGAATGACCGTATCTCATCCTCGGTGAGGATTTGTTCCGGGGCGGTCTCTATCTCGGCAGCGATGGTCATTCTTCCCAAAGCAAATGTCTTACACAGCGCATCGGCAATTATTTCCCCGGAGAGATCGAATGTCGAGAGAAGAGCTCGAGCCATCCCCTTTTCGCGCATGGATGTTTCTAGAACACTTCTCCTCGCGTTCAACAAATCACGGTTAATCGTTCCCTGGTCAACAAGTGCCGTAATGAGCTTCTGGTCTTCTATTGTCATGGTCTATTCTGACTTTCGGAAGAGAGAGTCGAGGTCTTTTTGGGATAGTTGTTCCGAGTCCATGGCCTCCTGGTTCGCGAGGGCCTGTAAAGAAAGAAGATCCTCGATTTCTTCGGCTGTGTATTGACGAGGCGTGTGTGTTGGAGTGATAGCGGCGGGAGTGAAAAGTCGCTTCTGCTCGCCTAAAGTAGTAAACGGAGCCCCGCACATGCCACAGAATTTGGCGTCGTGCGTCCCAGCGGTTCCACATCGTTTGCACACATTGCCAAGCGCAGTGCCGCAGGCAACACAAAAGCGCTGGATGTCATCATTGGCCGATTTGCAGTTTGGGCATTCCATTGCCTGATTCCCTCTTGGAGCGTTGGCCGAGTATTGCAATGATTTCTTGGAGCATCTCCATAAATTTTCCCTCTTCAAACGGTTTGAGAAGATAGTAATCGGCCCCTGCTTCTTTAAACTTTAGGACCTTCTGCTTTTCCGACATCGAGGTCATCATCACGACAATGGTGTCAGGTTTGAGGGATTTGATTTCTCGAAGTACATTCAACCCATCGATCTCGGGCATGACTACATCAAGAAAGACAATATGAGGATTGGATGAGGCGAAGTGCTCCAGCCCCTCGGCTCCGTTCACGGCAATGTCAACAATTGCGAATCCGTTTCGGAGCAGCAGCTTTGACATGAGGATTCGCATGTGGGGGGAGTCGTCGATTACGAGGACGGAATATGGGAGAGATGAATTTTGCATAGGGATTATCCTCGATCTAAGAGCGCATTAAGACTGATGGAGACTCACTTAAGTTGTAATACGGTGAGAAAGCTTGTTGTGAACCGTGCACAATTATAGTGATGATGGTGGTCAAGTGTAATAGGCCGAATGGATGAAAAAAGGATTAATCCTGCCTCAAGCGAGGTGCAATTAGGCCTTGATGAATCGGAAATAAGTCTAAGAAATGAGCCATCGCCGGCTGTTTGTTCTCTTCGTGCGAGTTATGAAGAGGCTCAAACTGACAGTTCGAGCATCCCTGCTCTGAAAGATAGGTCTGGCATAAATTCTACCTTTTCCGTCGCGTCGCGCATTGATTGGGCGCTGACGTCTTTCAGGATGTCGGTTTTCGAGGCCTGTTCTCGTTCAGCAACTTTGGCAAAAAGGGAAACTTTGAACCTATTTTTTCCAATGAGCTTCACGATGATATCCGATCCAGACTTCAGTTGATGTGATTGAATCACATCCTTAGCCACCCCTCCCTTTTGGTTCTCGTTCCATCAATGAGCGCGCAAACGTAAAGTATCCGAATTGTGATTCAAGAGATGCAATGAAAGCAACCGACTGTATTGGCTTCGTGAACACCTACGATAGATGGTCGATTTGCTGCCTCGTTCACCACTGAGAAGAGATGGAATTAGTGCAGGATTGTGCATTTTACAAAATGATCTGTTGGCGCCAGTCGTTACTACCAATACGGCATCTTTGATTACTTCTTTGGAATCAATCGATTAGGGGAACTGCGTTCTTCGTGGAGCAAGGGCAAATCTCTGGCACCCATCGTGCACTTAAACTGGGCACAAGCAAAGAGAAGGAAACCCAAGATGCCCAGCCCTTTGAAAAACAGAGTGAAAATCGCAGCACCTCTTATTCTCGCGATGGCCTTGCTGTTGCAGAGCGCAAGGGCAGGAATCATCCTTATCCAGATAAATCGGAATGATGCTACTTCACTGGATGTGGTGAAGCATATGGATGGGCATCTCGATGCGTCCGCAATCCGAAACAACCTACAAAAAGTAGCCAACGTTATTCCCGCTCCTCTTTGGGCTGATGATGACGCGAACATCGGAGATGGAGAAGACGATACAACATCACAAATGACTATCGCTCCGACCTCCCGTGCCAGTCAAAACTGGATGCTGTTGATTGGAATCGACAAATACTTCCAGTTGTCACACCTCAACAACTGTGTCGACGATTTGAAGACGGTGAGAGACATCCTGACGGAGCAGTATACTTTCGATCGTGAGAACGTTATGGAGCTTTTTGACGAACAAGCCACGCGAGAGAATATCATCAAGAAATTCGAGGAATTAGCCAGAAAGGTAAAACCCAATGACAACGTCCTCATCTACTACGCAGGGCACGGTGTTTACAATCGGACTTTCAAGCGGGGATACTGGCTCCCGGTCGATGCCGGCACAGGCTCCACGGCCCAGTATCTCCCGAGTACCGACCTGCAGACATTTCTCGGAGCAATAAAAAGCAGAAGCATTCTTGTCATCAGCGATGCATGTTTCTCTGGAGCCTTATTTGCAGGGGGCGAGAAATCCGTACCATTCAGACCTACTTTGCCCACTATTTTGCAGGCTGCCAAACTCAAGGCGAGACAAATCTTGACCAGCGGTAGCAATGAGCCTGTTGCAGACGGGTGGATGTTCCTCGATAAGCATAGCCTATTTGCCCACTACTTGATAGCTCAATTAAGTAGGAATACGGACAAGTACCTCACTGCCGGCTCTCTCTTCGAGAGGGTAATGACTCCCGTGAGCGACAAGGGCTTCGAAACTCCTGAGTACAAAACTATTCCGAATACCGGTGACGAAGGGGGTGAGTTTCTATTCGTCAGCAAATGAAAGTGGAAATAAAATTGGAAGGAAGCCCATAACGATACATTAAAACATGATGAGTGAGCGACAGCGGACAAGTAGAGGGAGCGGGAGGTCAAAGGAAGGGTTACCGCAGAGTGTTCAACGCCGCGATAAAAG
>CAYYHS010000079.1:0-8724 GCA_964471785.1 uncultured Chitinophagaceae bacterium | reverse complement strand
CGATACATCGGCATCCACAAATGCCGCCCGTTGCAATTCTTTTCTCTTTTCTCTTATTTCTTATTTCTTCCCCTGCAACCGTTGCTCAAATTGAAGATGCTAACCAGCTGGTATTGGTTGTTGCCCCGACGTGGAACTCAAATTTCGGGACTATGTACCTTTTCGAACGCGATGGAGACGGGTGGATGCAGCGTAATATTCCGTGGAGAGTGAGTCTTGCGGATTCTGGTCTCGCGTGGGGGATTGGACTCCACCGGATTCCGGTCGGCGAGCGGGAAAAAGTCGAAGGCGACCGTCGTACTCCCGCTGGAGTATTCGAGTTAGGAGATTTCTTCGGATACGACTCGATGCCGCCTCCCCGCATTCGCTTTCCGTACCGGCAGGCAACGAAGGTTCTTCATTGTGTTGACGACACCGTTTCCGTGTTCTACAACTCGTTCGTCGGAGAAAACCAGGTGCTGAGAGATTCCACCGGTAAACTGCCGTGGAGATCCTCAGAAATCATGAGGTTAGACTCTTCAGACTACAAATACGGAATTGTCGTTCGGCACAACCCCCGCGCTCTGCCCGGGAAAGGAAGCTGCATTTTCCTGCACGTAAGCAGGTTTGATGGTTCGGCAACTTCCGGTTGCACTGCAATGAACGAAGACAGGATCTTGTTACTTATGCAGTGGCTCGACCCCACAAAGCACCCGCGGCTTGTGCAACTTCCGGCGGTAGCTTTCCGCAGGTACTTGATCGATTGGGATCTGCCTCTGCTTCTGAAGAACTAAGTTGAGCGGTAAGGGAGAGTTTGTTCCGCCAAATCACGATATTACATTGTTCGTTGTAATTCCGCCGCCTGGTTAATTAATGAGAAATAGTCAATCCACCCCGACACTCCAGTGAACAATTTCCGTTTGTTGTCTCACGCATGAGAACTAGACTCAAGATCGTCATCGGCATTGCCGGCTCACTCCTCATTATTGCTCTCGTCACAATTCTCATCCTTCGTTACCTGGTTACGAAATCGTTCCCGACTGTCGACGGCGAAATAACTGTATCCGGACTTCAGAAAAGCGTTACGATAGACAGGGACGAGTTTGGAATTCCTCATATTTTCGCGGAAAACGAACATGATCTTTTTTTTGCACAAGGGTATGTGCATGCGCAGGACCGGCTCTGGCAAATGGACGTTTCCCGTCGGGCAGGCGAAGGTCGTCTGTCGGAAGTCTTTGGCCCGTCGACGATAAAATTTGACAAGCTCTTCAGAACAGTCGGCATAAAACAGATCGCGGAAAAAATCGAACAGAACCTTCATCCCGAATCGCGCGCCGTTCTCCAGGCCTACAGCGACGGGGTGAACGCATTCATCAGGTCACACAAAGGCAAATACCCGATCGAGTTCGACATGTTGAACTATGAGCCGGAGGAATGGACGCCGGTCAATTCCGTGATCGTCGCGAGGCTCATGGCCTGGGAGCTGAACATCTCTTGGTACGTCGATCTTGTGCTGGGAGAGTTGTACAAAACAGTGGGAGACGAAAAGGCGAAAGAAATTTTCCCAACCTATCCCGAGAATGCGCCGGTGATCGTCCCGAAGGAATACCGGGCAAATCTTCTTCCTGCGAATCTGATGAGGCTCATCGACATCGACAACGAATTCAGAAGTTTTTTCGGGACAACAGGAACGCACATCGGGAGCAATGCGTGGGCCGTGGGCCCGCAGAAGTCAACCACCGGAAAAGCGATTCTGGCCAATGATCCGCACCTCGGTTTTTCCGCTCCGTCAAAGTGGTATGAACTTCACCTCGACGGCGGTCAGTTCAACGTCGTAGGCGTTTCACTTCCCGGAACCCCCCTTGTCGTTATCGGGCACAATCCTCATGTTGCCTGGGGGCTCACGAACGTGATGGCTGATGATGCAGATTTCTATCTCGAGATGACGAATTCGTCCGGAGAATATTTGTTCAAGGGCGTGTGGCGGCCGATGACGGTCTCCGAAGACACGATATTTGTGAAGGATTCTTCGTCTGTCTATCTGACAATAAAATCCACCCAGCACGGACCGATCATCAATGATGTGAATCCCGTCGGCTCGATGACAAGGGATGTGCTCGTTTCGATGCGGTGGACCGGTCAGGAGGTAAGCGATGAACTCTATGCGCTGATGTTGGTTGATAAGTCAAAGAACTGGAGCGAGTTTCGATCCGGAGTGAAAGAGTTCACCGTGCCGGGGCAAAATTTTGTTTACGCCGATGCCGAAGGGAATATTGGCTACCTTGCCGGCGTCCGTCTGCCCATTCGTTCAGCCCAAAATCCGACGCTTCCAATGCCAGGATGGACGGGAGAATATGAATGGAACGGTTTTGTTCCTTTCGAGCGGCTCCCCTCTCTCTACAATCCACCTCAGCATTTCATCGCCACGGCGAACAATAAGCTCACCGATGCTGCATTTCCGTATCACATCTCCAACCTCTGGGAACCGCCCTCGCGGATCCAAAGGCTCGACGAGCTTTTGCGGAAGAAGGAGAAACTCTCTGTCGATGATGTTAAGGATATTCAGCGTGATTACTACTCGTATTTTGCCAAGGAAATGATGCCGGCCATTCTTCATGCCTATGATTCTGTGAAAGTTGCGAATACCGATGTGGAGACCGCACTCAATTATTTCCGCAACTGGCATTTTCAACTCTCCAAGGATGATGTGCCGACGACGATCTTCCATGTTTTCTTTACCCATCTGCTGAACAATATGTTCAAGGACAAAATGGGGGAAGAGCTATTCCAAAAATATATTTTTATAGCAAATCTCCCATACCGCACAGTTCCCGTCTTGTTTCGGAATCCGGGTTCCCCCTGGTTCGATGATCCGTCAACGCCGCGCGTGGAGAGACGAGACGATGTGATCAGGAAGAGCTTGCTGGATGCTATCGGTGAACTGAAATCTGTTCTCGGCGGGGAGATGAAGACGTGGCAGTGGGGACTGATTCACACGGTAACTTTTCGCCATCCGTTCGGCTCCCAGGCGCCGCTTGGCCCCGTCTTCAATATCGGACCGTTTCCGGTCGGCGGTTCGGGCACGACGCTAAACAATGGGGAATATTTCCTGGGCGATCCGTACAAAGTGACGCTCGGTCCGTCGATGCGGCAGATTGTCGATTTCTCGGATATCGACAACGCATCCTGTGTGATTCCGACCGGCGAATCGGGTCAGCCGCTCAACGAACATTACTCGGATGAAACGGCCTTGTGGTTGAACGGCGAATATCACAGCATGCCGATTGACAGCCAGCGCGTTGCGTCAATTACCAGGCACACTCTCCGCCTGACTCCTGCTCCATGATGAAAGGAATACATGATATGGGAAGTCACAATGAGTACGGAAAAACAAAAATTATCTGCACGCTAGGCCCTGCCTCCTCCACGGCCGACGTACTAGAGAAGATGATCCGTGCCGGCATGGACGTTGCCCGCCTGAATTTTTCACATGGAACCCACGAAGAACACCTGTCGGTGATCCGGGCTGTGAGGGAGGCAGCGGAACGAGTCGGCGAACCGGTAACTATTCTTCAGGATTTGCAAGGGCCAAAAATCAGAACCGGGAAGCTGGCCGCGCGGGAGGTGCGGTTACTTGATGGGGCAAAATTTTCGATTACAATCGATGACGTTGCCGGGGACGAAAAGAGAGTTTCAACGACATACCAGAATTTGCCAAAGGATGTCAAGCCGGGCGACACGATCCTGATGGATGACGGACTGCTCCAACTGAAAGTGAAGAGTTCGACGGCGACCGACGTGATCACTGAAGTAGTCCATGGCGGCATATTGAAAGAACACAAAGGCATCAACTTGCCGGGAGTCGCGGTAAGCGCTCCATCCCTGACTGAGAAGGATATCGAAGACCTGGAATTCGGCATCGCGAATGACATCGATTATGTGGCCCTCTCTTTTGTGCGGACCGGGGCCGACATTCGCCGGCTGAGAGAAGTCATTATAGCGAAGATAGACAAAGGCAAGAAGCTCCCGATCGTGGCAAAAATTGAAAAGGGAGAGGCGGTCGAGAATATCGATGAGATTGTTCACGAGGCGGACGCCATTATGGTCGCGCGCGGCGACCTGGGAGTCGAATGTCCGACGGAAGATGTGCCGATAGCTCAGAAGCTCATCTGCAAGAAAGCAAATGCGGCGGGGAAGCCGGTGATCATCGCGACCCAAATGCTCGAATCGATGATCGAAAATCCCCGTCCCACACGGGCGGAAGCAAACGACGTCGCCAATGCAGTCCTTGACGGTGCGGATGCAGTCATGTTGAGCGGCGAAACTTCAGTCGGCAAATATGTCGTCGGCGTCGTCGAAACAATGGACTCGATTATCCGGCGGGCGGAAGTTGAGTACAGAGACCGGTTGGATCTGAACGAAACTGTTGGTGGGGATCACGCGTCGGTTTTCAGAGCGGTCGGTCGTTCTGCCTGTGTACTTGCCAAACAGATCGGCGCGGCGGCAATCATACCGGTGACGCATTCAGGTGATACCGCGATGACCATCGCCAGGTACCGGCCATACGGAAAAATTATTGCCGTCACCGACAGGGAGCGCATCAGAAGGAGGCTAAACCTCGTTTGGGGGGTACGGTCGCTTCTCGTCCCAAAAATTGCAGACACCGATACGACCTTTGAGAGCATTTAGCAGCAACTCTTGAGGTCGGGGTACGTGAAGAAAGGGGATTATATCGTTTTGACTGCCGGCATCCCTCTCCTGGCGCGCGGCACAACGAATATGGTGAAAGTAGAGAAGATATTGTAATCGTACTCCCACGCACTCTGCCCGGTTCGCCCCGTTGTTAGAGGTTTACTTCGGAAATATAGTCTTCGATATCGTAGCGGACGTTAATGTCCCTAAGAGCGGAAATTGCGTTTCGCTTCCAGATGATGATCGGAAGCGCAACGACTCCCGCAATGACCGCCGTCCAGGTTAATATCTTAAGCATGGTTCTCATTGTTTATTGCAGCGGGAGAACAATCTCCTCGGCAAGGATGACAGAGTATGTGATGGAATCCCACTGCTGCATTTCCATCTCGTCCAACAAGAGCTGTTCGATTGCCTCCCGTTCTTCGCGTGAAAGGTTTTCAAAGCCGAATGATGTTTTCATACTCTTTTCCTCCTTCCTACTGTATAAAACGAAGAAGAGAGAAAAAAGTTGTGCTCCGTGTCAACTTTTTGCAGGGTTCCGCAGGTAATACTTCGAGACGTACTCGGCTACCATGCGGTGCGTATTATAGAGTGGAACGAGAGACTCGATAGACCGCCGCACCCGTCCAAGCCAATGGCGGGGGATATTCTTCTCGTCCCGTTCGTAGAACTCTGGTATGATCTGGTCTTTAACGACGGAAAAGAGATTTTCGCCGTCCGTGACATCCTGTTCTTGCGGAGCAGACGGTGCTTCATCGTTACCGATTGCCCATCCATTTGTACCATCATACGCCTCGCGCCACCATCCATCCATAATACTGCAGTTCAGGCCACCATGTATCGCGACTTTTTGACCGCTTGTGCCGCTCGCTTCCAGGGGTCGGCGCGGATTATTGAGCCACACGTCGGCCCCCGCAACAAGAATTCGCGCCGTGTTAATGTCATAATTCTCCAGGAAGACAACCTTTCCGAAAAGTCGGGGGTGGTTTGTCAGGTCGATAATACTTTTGATGAATTTTTTTCCTTCGTCATCGCGTGGATGTGCCTTCCCGGAAAAAATCAACTGGACCGGCCGGTTTTCGTTATTGAACAGTTCGATTGTTCGTTCAAGATCGCTGAAGAGAAGCGGGGCGCGTTTGTACGTTGCGAACCGACGTGAAAAACCGATGGTCAAAACATCAGGATTCAGGACTTTCTCGTAGACCGCAGTACCGTTGCCGAATCGGGAGTGTTGCACCCTCAGAGTGTGCCTGGAAAATTCAATGAGGTCTCTGCGGAGTTCGTAACGGAGCGACCAGAGAGCTTCGTCGGAGAGGGTCTTAGGCCGGACGGCCTTCCGCCAGAAACCGGCGTCGAGGTAGGATGACTGCCACGCTTTCCCCAAGTGCTTGGTCCAAAATCGTTCCGTTTTTTCGTTGAGCCAGCTTCCGACGTGGACACCGTTCGTGATATAACCGATCGGAATTTTTTCGGCTGGCAATTTCGGGTACAGCGGTTTCCACATCTCGCGGCTGACCTCTCCGTGCAACTCGCTCACTCCGTTTGCGGTTCTGGCCATTTTCAGCGCCAGCACCGTCATGCAGAACAATTCGCTCATGTCATCTGCGTTGATTCGGCCGAAGTTCATCAGGTCTTCGGATGAAATCTTAAGCGACGTACACATCGACGCAAACGAATAATCCATCAGATCTTTTGGAAAGCGATCGTGCCCTGCAGGGACCGGCGTATGCGTTGTAAAGTGGCATTGCTGTCTGACGTTTTCCTCTGCAGTGTGCAGATCGACGTCCTTTTCAATTTGTTCCCGCAGAAGTTCGAGGGTGAGGAAGGCTGAGTGTCCCTCGTTCATGTGAAAAGCGGAAGGGGTGATGCCAAGCGCGCGCAACAACCTCACTCCCCCGATGCCAAGAATGATCTCCTGGGAAATCCGGGTGTTGCTGTCGCCGCCGTACACGTGTGCTGTAAGGTCGCGGAAACGCTCCTCGTTCTCCCGCACGTTCGTATCGAGAAGGAAGATGACGCTGCGGCCCACTTCGAGCCGCCATGTGTGAAAGCGAACCGTGCTGAATCCGATATTGACGATGCAGCGTATCGGTTCACCGTTCTCGTCCACGACGATCCGCAGGGGAAGTGTCGCAGGATCAGCTGAGACATATTGCTCATTCTGCCATCCGTCTGCTGCTATGCGTTGTTCGAAGTATCCCTGGCGGTAGAAAAGAGAGATGCCGACGAATGGCACGCCGAGATCGCTCGCAGACTTCGTGTGGTCGCCGGCGAGGATACCGAGTCCGCCGGAATAAGTTCTCAGGCTTTCATGAAAACCAAACTCTGCACTGAAATAGGCGACTGGATGTATCAACTTTTTTGCTTTTGATGACGCCCACGTAACTTTCTCCTTTTGATACGAGGAATAATTCTTCCAGGACGATTCTACTCTTTTCGCGAATTCCGTGTTTCCCAGGCGTGCGATAAGTTCTTCCCGCGACATCTCTGCCAAAAGCGCGACGGGATTATGATGTGTTCTCTCCCATGCGTGGGGCGCAAGATCGCGGAAGAGGGATTGGGCTTCAATATTCCATGACCACCAAAGGTTTCGCGACAGCATATGGAGTTTGTCGAGTATTGACGAAGCCGACATTCCAGAAAATTTCTCAGTCATCTATCCTCTTCCAACATTGAACAGAATTGAATTAACAATTAATGAAAAATTCTTTAAAAAATCCAGATCAAAAACCAATTGAAACCTGTCGATATCGGAAAGCGGAGGGCGTTGACACGTGATGAGGCCAATTCATGTCTTCAACAATCGCAGTTGCTCATTCGTGAGGAGCCAAAGGAGAACGCCGGAGCCTGGCCGGACCGGCGATCCGACTTCGACGCAGGAGAGAGAAGCTTTCTTAATGCTGATGTTTGGTTCGTTTCCGCCCGAGATCAGCCGTCCAATGCACCGGCTTACGAACGGCTCATGGCTCACCAGCAGCGCCCGGGTATCGCGCGGGAGCGATTGAAGCTCGCGAAAGAGATTCTCAGGATCGGATGCCGGTTGGAGTTGTTCCAGGGTTTGAATTTTGATTAAGGGGAACTGAGTGGAAACAACTTGAGCCGTCTGCCTGGCACGTACGAACGGGCTTGAAAGAATGATCCCGAAGGTAATCTTCAGTTGTAGGAGCGCGTCCGCCGCCGCATGCGCTTCTTCGATTCCGGCAGGAGAGAGAGGTCGCTCGCTGTCGGGGGTGGGGCCGCTTGCGCCAGCGTCGGCATGACGCAGGAAAAAAAGACGCATCAGAGTATTTCCTTAATACGACCAGCAGGCCGGGCGAGAATTGCCTTGGCGCCTTTTTCGACGATCGGCCTCTGCATAAGGTCGGGATGCTCGATCATGAGGTCGATAACCTCATCGTCGCTCAATTTCCTTTCCGAAAGTTTCAGGTCTTGATAGAGTTGTTCTTTTACGCGCAGCAAATCTGAAGCAGGTATCCCCATTTTCTTGACGAGCGAAGCGAGTTTGCCCTTTGGTATCGGATCGATGTAGTAATTGACAGAGTCAAAATCGACGCCGCTCTCCTTTAACACGCTATACACCTGGCGGCAGGTTGAGCAGGAAGGTTTCTGGTAGATCGTTATTTTCATTAGTGATTACCCAGATGGCACTGATTTGACGCAGATGACAGATTCCTCAGATTGTGCTTTGGAAATTGACTTTTCTCTTTACTTCAACGCTGGGTCCGCCAAAGTTCACAAGGAGACCTACCGGTAGAGAAGTCGTTCTTAAGTAGTGCAGCAATTTGTCCTCGAAAGGTTTTTCAAGTCGGCGAACCGCTTTGAGTTCGACGATGACACTCTGCTCGACGAGAAGATCGGCGATACACTCGCCCCCCGGTTCGCCTCCATACGTTACTTTCATTGGCTTCTGTTGTTGGACATCAAGTCCCATCCCTCTTAATTCTCTTGCCAATGCATTCTCGTAAACCTTTTCGACAAAACCAGCACCCAATCTATTATGCACAAAAAAAGAGCCCTTAATGAATTTTTCAGAGATCAGTTGCTTCGGATATT
>CAYYHS010000078.1:0-8735 GCA_964471785.1 uncultured Chitinophagaceae bacterium | reverse complement strand
CAATCCCTCGTGTAATTCAGAAAAACGTCTCTTTCTTTCGCATTTTTGCGTATCACCCTGCACAGCAACTTATCTTTTGCAGAGTTTCCGCCCTCTTTCCTAATATTTGGAAATGGCACGGTACTTGTCTTAAACACTGGCGGAGAATAGGATGAAATTCACTAATTTACTTGCGTTTAGGGTCTTCTTAGTCCTTTTCATCGTCATGTTTGCCGGAACGGCACTCCTGACGAAACTCAGCGTCGAACACCAGGCGGAACAGTACATGCAAGATGCCGTTCACGGAGCTAATCGCATCGGGGATGTCATCAAGAGATCGACGAAATACAGCATGATGCTAAACCGCCAGGAGGATCTCCACCAGATTCTCACGACGATCGGTACTGAGCCGGGAATCGAAGCGATCCGAATCTACGATAAGAAGGGAGAAATTGCTCTTTCAACCCTCCCGGCGGAAGTGGGAAAGCGCGTCGACATGAATGCGGAGGCATGCACCGCATGTCACTCGCAGGGAAAGCCCCCCCTCTCCTCCAACCCGTTGGAATTGAGCAGGATCTTTTCTTCTCCCAAGGGTTACAGAGTGTTGGGCATGATCGTACCGATACGGAACGACTCAACCTGCTCTGCAGCCGAGTGTCATGCACACCCGGAATCCCAGACCGTCCTCGGCGTCCTCGATGTCATGATGCCCCTCCGCGATATCGATGAGCATCTCGCTAGTCTGAACCGATCTCAATACGTGAATGCCGTCTTCATGTTTTTCGGTATGACAGCCTTCGTCGGCATCTTCATTTGGATCGTTGTAAACATTCCGGTACGAAAACTCACGCTCGGGACACAGGAGATCACTAAAGGAAATCTGGACTATCGTATTGCCGTCAAATCGAGAGATGAAATCGGAAGGCTGGCCGATTCCTTCAACCAAATGGCGGAAGAACTGATGCGCGCGCGGAATGAACTGACACAATGGGCGGAGACACTGGAGGGACGCGTTGCGGAGAAGACAGAAGAACTTCGCCGCGCTCAGGTCAACATGGTGCAGATGGAAAAAATGGTGTCGCTGGGAAAACTTGCTTCGACCGTCGCCCACGAGTTGAATAACCCCCTCGAGGGAGTCCTTACCTACGCCAAGCTTCTCAAGCGAACCGTGCGGGAAGGAACATTGAGCCCCGACGCCGCCAAAGAGATCCAGGGTGAACTGAGTATTATCGCCGACGAAACCGCGCGCTGCGGCAATATCGTCAAGAATCTTCTCCTTTTTTCAAGGCAAAAAGTCGGTGAATACAGCGAGACCGACATTCGGACGATGATCGAGCGGTCTCTCAAGCTCATCGACCACCATTTGCACATACACAATATTACTTTGAAAGCGGATTATGAGTCGCAGCCTCTCACGTTATTCTGCGCCCCCGAGCAAATTGAACAGGCCCTCCTGGCAATAGAGATCAATGCAGTCGAGGCGATGCCCGAAGGCGGGATGCTCACCCTGAACGCATGCCGCGTGAAAGAGACCGATGCAATCCAGATCACGATCGCCGATACCGGCATCGGAATATCCGATGATGCGATGCCGCATATTTTTGAGCCTTTCTTTACGACAAAAGAAAGCGGAAAAGGAACTGGGCTGGGACTCGCCGTGGTGTACGGCATCGTCGAACGCCATGGCGGTTCGATTGCGGTTACGTCACAGCCTCATGCTGGAACAACCTTTACAATTCTCTTACCCCCCAACACGATGCAGCGTCCGGCCGATGTTGCGGGAACTACTTTACCGAAAGCAGACAACAATGAACGATAAACCTGAAAAGCAAAACTCCCTCCTGATCGTCGACGATGAACTTGTGGTTCGCGACTCTCTTTCCAAGTGGTTTAAACAAGATGGCTATAAGGTCGAGACCGCAGAAGATGCGGCACATGCCTTAAAGAGAATGAACGACGGACCGTGGGATATTGTTCTTCTCGACATTAAGATGCCCGGCATGAGCGGACTCGAGTTGCAGAAGCGCCTGAGGGAAATCGACCCGTCGATCACAACGATCATGATTACTGCTTTCGCCTCTGTCGAGAGTGCGGTACAGGCACTCAAAGAAGGAGCCTTCGATTACGTCACCAAGCCGGTCGACCCGGACCACCTTTCCCACCTTGTCGTCAATGCGCTGCGGCAAAAGAAACTGGCGAGCGAGAATGCGCAGCTGCGGGAACATCTTTCGGAAATCATCTCGGGGGACGAAATCATCGGCAACAGCCCGCAGATGAAGAAAGTGATCGAGCTGGCGAAAACGGTAGCACAAACAGATACCACGGTTATGATTCGGGGCGAAAGCGGATCGGGCAAAGAGTTGATCGCACGCGCCATTCATGCCAACAGCATCAGGCGGTATTTTCCGATCATTGCTGTCAATTGCGGTGCAGTCCCCGAGACGCTCCTGGAGAGCGAGCTTTTCGGCCACGAGAAAGGGGCATTCACCGGCGCCCAGTACCGGCGCAAGGGAAAATTTGAGATGGCAGACGGCGGGACGATTTTCCTCGACGAGATTGGTACGATCAGTCAGAAAATGCAGGTGCAACTTCTTCGTGTGATCGAATCAAAACAATTTACCCGCGTCGGCGGCAATGAGGTGACGCACAGCGACTTCAGGATCATCTGCGCCACTAATCGGGACCTGGAAGCTGCCGTGAAGGATGGCACGTTTCGGGAGGATCTCTATTACCGGTTGAATGTCTTTACGGTGTTCATCCCTCCGATTCGCGAACGGCGAACCGACATCCCTCTTCTTGTCCAGCATTTCCTCAAGAAGTACTCTGCCATCATGAACAAACCAGTCGTCGAAATATCCCCCGAAGCTGTCGATCTGCTCGTACGGTACGACTGGCCGGGCAATGTTCGGGAACTTGAAAACGTGATCGAACGGGCGATGGTCCTGGCCAAACCGCCGTCAATTCGCCCCGCCGATCTGCCGTTTCAAATGGTGACCAAGCATCACACCCCGACGGACGATTCAATTGCATCGGTAGAGAAGGCCCATATTGAGTCTATCCTGACAAAGACAGGATGGAACATCACCCGCGCGGCAGAAATACTTTCAATCGACCGGGTAACGTTGTACAACAAGATTGCCAAATACGGGCTTTCGAAACCGTAACCCATGCCTCCCATTCGACTCTTTGCAGTACCGCCATGCGATGAAAGTCTAATTAGGGGACTCGTCTCCCCGCTCCGCTCCATATTTCAGATTCCGGTCGAAATGCATCTGAATGGAACCATCGACCCCGCCTTCGCTTTCGATGTCTACCGAAATCAATACAATTCCACATCGATAATATCGGCCTTTCTCCAGCGTTTCCCTGGATTGGACGGCAAGCTTCTGGGAGTCACGTCCGTTGATTTTTTCGTTCCGGTGTTAACGTATGTGTTTGGTGAAGCTCAGCTCGACGGGCCAGTTGCCGTCGTGTCCAGCCATCGGCTCGACAACACGCTCTACGGTTTGTCTGCGAACCCGGGACTCATTACGGAGCGCCTTCTGAAAGAGGCTGTCCACGAACTCGGCCATACTTTCGGACTCATCCATTGCCACGATTATCGCTGCGTGATGCACACATCGACGACTGCAGAGGATATCGACGTCAAGTCCGAGCGATTTTGTTCTTCATGTGAAGCACTGGTGCAGAAGAAGAGGGGCACAGCAAACGATCATTTGGCGTGAGGGACCCGCAGTAGGGTGCTAACGTTGACTTTCGGGATTTTTTTTGATATTTTTTTCGGCACGCCGATTGTCAGCAACCCACAAGTACGCTAGCGAACGGAACTCTTGGAAAGAATAGGCCTCATTCCACTCAATTCTCGGCCCATCGCGGGTTTGGAAAATAACAATTCCGATGACCGGGCCGGAGCCTCTCGGCTGAGGGAGCGCGGCTGACTGATGGGATGCATATTCTGCCAAATTATCGCAAGAGAAATCCCCGCCGAGGTCCTTTTCGAAAATAACTGTGCCATCGCGATTCTCGATGTGAACCCCATCCACTACGGCCACACACTCGTCATTCCCAAGAACCATCACAGGGATTTTCTGGAAGTCCCCGAGAATGAACTTGCCGCCATCATGCATGCCGTGCATGTCGTTTCGTCCGCGCTGGTGAAGAGTTTCGGGCTGGAAGGATTCAATTTTTTCTCGAACAACGGCGCTGTTGCCGGACAGTCGGTGTTTCATTTTCACATTCATGTTACGCCCCGATACGCGAACGACAACATACGATTTGTGCTCAAGCTGAAGCGGTACGAGGGGGATGACATGAAGGGAGTCGCGGAAAAGATTCGCGGCTCGATCAAAGAATAAGGACTCTTTCGAAGGAATGTTGTATGACACAGTATGCAAAGCTGATTCCCCCTTCAGCGGGACATAAGATCACCGTTGCTAACGGAAGGCTTACCGTGCCCAGCGATCCGGTCATCTGCTTCATCGAAGGGGACGGCACGGGGCCGGATATCTGGCGGGCGTCGCGAAAGGTCTTCGATGCCGCCGTTGCGAAAGCGTACGGAGGATCGAAGAAGATTAACTGGTTCGAAGTCTACGCCGGAGAGAAGGCGAACACGATCTACGGCGAGAACACCTGGCTCCACGACGACACCCTCGAAGCAATCAAAGAGTATGTCGTTGCGATCAAAGGGCCGCTGACGACGCCGGTCGGAAAAGGGATTCGCTCAATCAACGTTACTTTGAGGCAGCTGCTGGATTTGTACGTCTGTCTTCGTCCGGTTCAGTACTTCGCAGGAGTTCCCTCTCCGGTAAAGCATCCCGAATTGGTGGACATGATTATTTTCCGGGAGAACACCGAAGACATCTATGCCGGTATTGAATGGCGAGCGGGGACTCCCGAAGCGAAGAAAGTGATTGCATGGCTGCAGAGTGAGATGGGAGTAAAAAAGATTCGCTTCCCCGAATCGTCAAGCATCGGCATAAAGCCGGTTTCTCAGGAGGGAACGGAACGGCTTGTGAGGGCGGCGATTTTGTACGCCATCGCGAACAAGCGCAAATCGGTGACACTCGTCCACAAAGGGAACATCATGAAATTCACCGAGGGGGGATTCCGCGATTGGGGGTACGAACTTGCCAAGCGTGAGTTTTCCAAGGAAATTGTCTCGTGGGAAGAGTGCGGCGGAAATCCGCCGGCGGGAAAAATCTTGATCAAAGATGTTATCGCCGATGCATTCCTTCAGCAAATCCTCACTCGGCCCGCCGAGTACGACGTGATCGCCACACTGAACTTGAACGGCGATTACATCTCCGACGCACTCGCTGCACAGGTTGGGGGTATCGGTATCGCGCCGGGAGCAAATATTAACTACCAGAACGGCTACGCCGTTTTCGAGGCAACCCACGGCACCGCCCCCAAATATGCCGGTCTCGACAAAGTAAACCCTGGGTCCCTTATTCTCAGCGGCGAGATGATGCTCCGTTATCTTGGTTGGACGGAAGCTGCCGATCTTATTGTGAAGGGATTGAACAGGTCAATTCAGGCAAAAACGGTGACCTACGACTTCGCCCGACTGATGGAAGGGGCAAAAGAAATCAAGTGTTCAGAGTTCGGCGAAGCAATCATCAAAAATATGTAAGGGAGTTCATAAGGCAGTTCCTGCACACTTGCCAATACTCTCCAGCCGCGAAAAATTAACCCCGTCCTATTTTTCGTTGAGATGGAACAGTGTATTTCCGTCGACAACTTCCTTTTCCTTTCCCGGACTTTGGATCATCAGCTGCAACCCGCTCCCTCCCCCTGCCTGGAAGAACGAAAGGTCAATCGCGTGGTATCCCTTTTTGAGGAAGACCGAACCCGATGCTTCCACCATCGCATGCTGTCCGTCGTTCAATACCACTATCTCGCCGTCAATTGCCAGCTTGGAGCCGTCGTCCGAGGTGAGGTAAAATTGGTGGATTCCGTCTTTTTCGATCTTAATGTAGCCGGTGAACGCCAGTCCAAAATTCAGGTCAGCAGTGCCTTCTGGAATCGTCGCACTCTTGGCACTCCCCGACCTTAACGGCGTGAGTTCCGAAAAATCCGGAAGCCGCTGCCAACTCCCCTCGTAATATTGATAGAGGAGCCCTTGCTTGAGGTTCTTCTCATCAACATGAGGCGCTTCGATTTCGGACGTCCCGTTTAACTCCAGGGAAACGACAGAATGCTTCGGTACGGTCACATCGACAAAATGGTCTCTTGTCGTGAATTTGCTAAAGGGTTTTGGCCCGATGTTCTCCGGATGGTCAAAAGTATTGTGAGCATCGAGACGGTCGGAAGTTAAGATTTGTCCCGTAGCCGATTCGACCTTGAATGAACCAATCCTGCAAGCAAGTTTTTCGTCGGTTGTGGCGCTGAGATTGCAGATCGTTATGTGAACCCTTCCATTCTTGTCTATTGAGGAAGAAGCACTCAATGCAGGTATCCGGCTTTTTTGAACAGTAATGCTGTCCGTTTTCAGCACAGCCGGAATCAAGACAGCATCCTGGTGCACTTTATACATATCGAAGACATGATAGGTCGGCGTCAGAACGATCGCGTCCCCGTTCGTCAGGATGACCGATTGTAGCACGTTGACTGCCTGAGCCACTGCGGCCATCTTGACCCTGCTGCAGTGATTGTTGAATATATTCAGATTGATCCCTGCGACAAGCGCATCGCGAAGAGTGTTCTGTTGAAAGAGGAACGCCGGGTTCGTGCCGGGCTCCACTGCATACCACGCTCCCCACTCATCGACAACGAGTGCGACGCTTTTCCCCGGATCGTACTTATCCATGATGGCCGAATGTCTTTTGATAAGTTCTTCCATCTGGAGAGTTTTGACCATTGTGCTGTACCAGCTCTTTTCGGTCACATTCGTTGCGTTCTCGTCGTTGCACCATGTATAATAGTGAAGAGAGAGGCCCCAGATTGAATTTCCCATCGCCTGCATCACGACCTCAGTCCAGTGATAATCGTCTCCGCCCGGACCGACAACAATTTTGTTGACGCGGTTCGCACCAAAGTCCTTGAGGAACGTCCCGTACTGAAGCGCGAGGTCGGCATAGTGTTCCGGTTTCATGTTGCCTCCGCATCCCCACGCCTCGTTCCCTATTCCCCAGAACGGGACGTTCCACGGATCTTTTCGACCGTTCTTCTTCCTCAACTCAGTCATGGGACTTTCATTTCCCGAATTGACATACTCAACCCACTGCGACATCTCCTGAACCGTTCCGCTCCCGAGGTTTCCGCTGATGTAGGGCGTGCATCCCACTTGGCCGCACAAATCAAGGAACTCCTGTGTCCCAAAACTATTGTCTTCGGTGACTCCGCCCCAGGAAGTATTGATGAGCGAGGGTCTCGCGGATTTGGGTCCAATTCCGTCCTTCCAGTGATACTGGTCCGCAAAGCAGCCTCCTGGCCAGCGCAGAGCCGACGCTTTGATCTTCTTCATGGCTTCAACAACATCGGTCCTGATTCCCCGAACGTTAGGCACTTTTGAGCTCTCACCCACCCAAAAGCCACCATAGATTCCATGCCCGAGATGCTCGGCAAAATGGCCGTAGATGTTTCGGCTGATGACGTACCTGGCCTTCGAGAGATCGATAATGAGTGAGTCCTTCATTTCTTGTGCTAATGCCGAAACGCAAGATAGTAATGTTGCGACTACTAGTGCGCTGACTCTATTTTTCATATCCTTTGCCTTCTTGGTCTTGTTCAATTTAATTAGATCGGTATTCGAAAAACACGGTTTTGCAGATTTGCAGAATGGTAACCACAGAGCATCCCTTCCGTCGGGCTCTCAGAGTTCAATCGGATTTCCTTCGGGATCGTAAAGCCGGCGATTCTTCCGTTAGGGTATGTCGTTGGATCGAGCGTCACTTCGATGCCAGCTAATTGCAATTGCGAGATGATCGAGTCGAGGTTGCGAACCCGGCGCTTCATCATCCATAGTTTTGACCGATCACCGAAATACTCTGTCTCCCCGGGGAAAGGATTAAAAACGGTGGGGCCGGCTTCCTGCCGCCAGGGAGAATCTTCGTAGCTCGTCGGTGTAAGTGAGACACCGAGTTTCTCCGAATACCAGCGAGAACGTGCTTCGAGTTCTTTTGCGCGAAAAAAGAGACCTCCAATTCCGGTGACCTTTTCCATCCTCACTCCGTTGCGAGTTTCATCGACCTACATCTTACAAGGCATTTCTTAGGGGCGGCTTAAATTCTGGCGTGCAAGTTTGGCGATGTCGACATTTTCTATGACATTCGTCGTGTATCCTCTCGTCGTCACTTGAATCATCGCGAGTCCAAGGTCATGCAGGGTGCAGATATAAGAGGCAAACAACATCCGAAGAAGGGGATAGAAAACACCCAGAACTTTGGCGGCCCCGAATGCGTTTTTCAACCCCTTTGTCGGCTTAATAAAACCGGGCCTGAAAGCAAAGACAGATTTAAAGGGGAGCTTCATCAGATCATTTTCCGTCTTCCCCTTCACTCGTGCCCACATGACACGCCCTTTCTCGGTGCTGTCCGTTCCTGTTCCAGAGACATAGCAGAAGGTCATGCCAGGATTGAGTTTTGAAAGAATCCTGGCCACATTCATTGTTAGGTCATACGTCAGCCGGGCGTATTCACTTTCGTTCTTTCCGATTGATGAGACGCCAAGACAGAAATAGCAGGCGTCGTATCCTTTGAGTTGCTGTTCAATCGGAGCGAGATTGAACATGTCGGGATGGATAACCTCTTTTAGTT
>CAYYHS010000077.1:0-8799 GCA_964471785.1 uncultured Chitinophagaceae bacterium | reverse complement strand
GACAAGCAGAAACAGGATCAGCAGCAGAAACAACAGGATCAGCAAAAGCAGCAGCCGCAGAACCAGAAAGATCAGCAACGACAACAACAGCAGCAGGAGAAACAGATGTCCAGGGCGGAGGCCCAGCGAATTCTCGACGCCTTGAAAAATGATGAAAAGGATGTCCAGAAGAAGCTTCGGCGAAAAGCGGCTGTCAAAACTAACGTTGAAAAAGATTGGTAGGAGTCAAAGGAGTCAGTGAAAAGTATTAGAGTCTACATACCAAAGATTGCTGGCGTTGCGGCGATCATGCTTTTGTTGTTGCCGGGATTGTTAAACGCGGCAGATGCCTCGTTCTCTGCTGCGTTGGACAAGAATACGGTTGCTCTCGGAGAACAGTTTCAGTTACAACTGACACTCAATGGCGGAGGGATGGGAGGGGGACGCAACCTGACCCTTCCAAACCTTAACAAGTTCATGATCATTTCAGGGCCCAACGAGTCGTCAAGCGTGCAGATCACCAACGGTTCCGTCTCGTCATCGGTAACCTACAGCTATGCATTGCAGCCGCGGGAAATCGGAAAGTTCATCATTGGCGCCGCGACAATCGAAGCAGATGGAAAGCGATACACCTCTCAGACGTTGGAGATCAACGTTGTCAAAGGTTCGTCAAACCCAAAACAGCCGGCTGCTGCGGCCCAATCCAACGGCAAAGATGTGCAGTTAGGCGATAATCTTTTCTTGCGAGCGACTGTCGACCGATCGCGTGTCTACCTGGGCGAGCAAATTACTGCAACCTTTAAAGTCTATACGAGAGTACGGATTACAAACTACACGATTAACAAGCTTCCCTCGATGACGGGCTTCTGGGGAGAAGAACTCGTGATACCGCAGCAGGTGACGTTGACAAACGAAGTTGTCAGCGGGAAGCAATACCAGGTTGGCCTTTTGAAAAAGGTAGCACTTTTTCCGACGCAGGCAGGAACACTCGAAATTAATCCGCTCGAGATTGTGTGCCAGGTTCAGATGGAGAACCGAAAACGTTCGAATGACTTCTTCGACCAGTTCTTCAACGACCCGTTCTTCAATAACCTTGCTACATCGAACGTCACAATTAAAAGTACTCCTCTGAAAATATCGGTGCTGCCGTTGCCGAAGACAAACGTTCCGGTTTCGTTCAAAGGAGCGGTGGGCAAATTCAATCTCAATGCGACTCTTAGCAGCAATCATGTTAAGACCAACGAGCCATTGTCGCTGAAAGCAACCGTGGGAGGAACCGGGAACATCAAGATTCTCGAAGCTCCTAACGTAGAAATACCGGGCGAATTTGAGAAATATGATCCGAAGGTCAACGAAACGATCGACCGAAGCGGGAACACAGTGAACGGGTCGAAAACGTTTGAATGGCTGCTCGTGCCCCGGTATCCTGGTCAGAAGAAAATCACCCCGTTCGAATTTTCATACTTCGATCCGTCATCGGGAAAGTACGTCACCCTCCACTCCGGTGCGTTCGACCTGACGGTCGAAAAAGGGAGCGCCGAAGCACCCCTTGCCGGATCGGGCCTTTCGAAAGAGGATGTCAAGCTGCTGAGCGAGGATATTCGATTCATCAAAACGAACAGCGGCGCGTTTCGCAAGAAAGGAAATGAAGCGCTTCCAGTATCGACCGCGGTGATCATGTCGATCATCCCGCTGCTGGCGTTCGTCGGACTCGTGGCGTATCGACAGAAGACCCTAAAAGAATTGTCGGACGCGACGTCGTTCCGTTCGCGGAAAGCGATGAAGATTGCTACCAAGAGACTCAAAGAAGCGCGCTCGCTTCTTTCTTCGCAAAATGCCGAGGCATTCTATGCCGAAACATCCCGCGCATTGTGGGCGTACGTTTCGGACAAATTGGCGATCGACCGCGCAACGCTTTCTATCGACAGCGTCATGAAGCAGTTGGAAGGGACGAAGGTTTCACAGGATGTCGCCTCGCAACTGAAAGAGTGCCTCGAGGCGTGCGAGTACGCACGGTTTGCTCCCTCGGGTGCAACCCAGGAAGAGAAAAGCAAGATTTACGACATGGCAAGCAACGTGATCGTCTCAACCGAAAAGGAGTTGAACAAATGATGAGACGACTCCACGTACTGTTGTTTGTGTTCGTTTTCCTTGCCGGCCCTTTGTTGGCGGACGAGGCTTCCCGAAATTTCAATGAGGCGAACCAGCTCTATCTTCAGGGGAAGTATCCCGATGCAATTACGCAATACGAGAAAATTATCCAAAGCGGTTACGAAAGCGGCGAGCTTTACTACAATTTGGGCAACGCGTACTACAAAAGCGGGAAGATCCAGAATGCGATCCTGGAATATGAACGGGCCAAGGAACTACTTCCCCGGGACGAAGATGTGCAGTTTAATCTTCAACTGGCAAACCTCCAGGTTGTTGACAAGATCGACGTTGTGCCGAAGATTTTCGTTTACCGTTGGATTGACACCATGCTCACCCTCTTCTCCCTGGCGACGATGGGATGGATCGTCTATGCTTTCTTCCTTCTCACGCTTGCCTCATTCGCATACTTCCTTTTTGCGCCGACGTATGGTCAAAAAAGGCTTTCGATGTTCGCCGGCCTCGTTTTTTCCGCCGCCCTTGTGCTGACCATGATCGGCTTTGGCGTGCAGTCATATGCAGAATCGAACACCGAATTTGCCATTGTCATGGCAGATGCGGCGAACATCAAATCTGCCCCCGACAGTAAAGGGAACGATCTCTTTGTTCTGCACAAAGGGCTGAAAATCCAAGTGCTGGACAACGTCAATCACTGGAAAAAAATCCGGCTTGCAGATGGAAAAGTCGGCTGGATTCCGGAAGAAGACTGCGAAAGTATCTGACCGCTCCGTCCACGTCCTTCAAACATAACCGCAATGTTTTGCGTTTCAGGGGAATTGACAATACAACTTATACTTCATACCTTTACGCGAGCGAGTCGCAAGTGCAGCGGGGAGGAGTTTTGCCATTTCTTAAGTCCGGCTGAAATCTCATGAAGAAAACAAAAATTCTTGTTGTGGATGACCATCCTCTCGTCCGCTTCGGGGTAATCAACCAGCTAAAATCGTGTGATGACTACGTCGTCGTTGGTGAAGCCGAGGATGGCGAGGATGCCATTGCGAAAACCAAGGCATTGACGCCCGATCTTGTTATTATGGACATCTTTATGCCGGGGTTGTCCGGGATAGAAGCGACGAAGCTGATCAAGAAGAAATATCCCGACACGAAAATACTTATCCTGACCGGGTTCGAGAACGAGGATTACGTCTACCAGATCATCCGGTCGGGCGCCGGAGGGTACGTGCTGAAGAGCGTCGAGAAAGAGGAGTTGCTTGAGGCTGTGGCAGCCGTTGTGAGAGGAGAAAAGTTCTTCAGTCCGCGGATCTCAAAGCTCATACTCGATAACTTTATTCGCAAAGCCGAGGGGCAGAAGTCCCCGATTTCGGGAGATGAGGATGTCCTGACGAAACGCGAGAAAGAAATTGTCGCTCTTGTTGCGGACGGGCTGACGAACCAGCAGATAGCCGAAAAGCTGTTCATTAGCGCTCGAACGGTCGATACACACCGCACCAATATCATGCAAAAACTGAATATCCATGATGTAGCAAACCTTGTCCGGTATGCCATCGAAAAAGGCCTCGTCCAACCAAAGGTATAACCTCGATCGTGGGATTGTGGCCGGCATTGCGCCCGCGCTTCCCAAGAATTTCACCCCATTTGTTGCTCACCGTGCGTTGTCCGGTAAACAAACTGAATACCTATTGAGGTTTTCCTGATGAAGAAGATTCATCTGCTTATCGTGGACGACCATCCGCTCGCGCGCTTCGGGATTCGGAATCAATTGAAGGATGTCGAGGACTTTGCCGTCGTTGGAGAAGCGGATGATGGCGACGCGGCCCTGCAAAAAGTGAAAGAACTGCATCCCGATGTCCTCATCCTCGATCTTTTTATTCCTATCATGTCCGGGTTCGAGGTAACGAAGACCGTTCGCAATACGTATCCTCAGACCCACGTACTGATCCTTACGGCGTACGAGCAGGAGGAGTACGTTCAACAGGCGCTCGAGTTCGGCGCAGAAGGGTACTTGCTGAAAAGTGCAGAGAAGGAAGAGCTAATTGCTGCAATTCGCAGCGTCGTTCAGGGGGATAAGGCATTCAGCCGGAGGGTGAAGGAAATAATCGTCAAGGGGTTTTTGAACAATCGAGATCACGCTAAGACATCTGAGTCCCCCTCTTCGCTTCTCACAGCCCGCGAGCTGGAAATTCTCGAGCTAGTCTCCCAGGGTCTCACTAACCAGCAAATTGCCCAAAAGCTGTTTATCAGTTCCAGAACAATCGACACGCACCGGACGAACATCATGCACAAGATCGGCGTTCACGACGTCGCCCATCTTGTACGGTACGCCGTCGAACATGGCTTGATCAAAGACAAGGGAGAATGAACTTCGGGCGTTGAGGATTGTTCAGCAGGAAAGGTTTTGATCTGGCCGGCCCTATCCACACATTTCTCGCCAACGACCATAAAAGGCTCGACGATTTGTTACGGCGTGCAAGCCCCGACCCGGACCGGGTCGACGCCGATGCCTATGCTCAATTCCGTGCCGGGCTTCTCCGGCATATCAGCATCGAAGAAAAAATCCTCATGCCGGCCGCGCAGCGCATGCGGGGCGGCGAACCGTTGCCGATTGCAGGGAGGATCCGGCTCGACCACGGTGCGCTGGTTTCCCTGATGGTTCCTCCTCCGACGTCGTCACTGCTCATGACAATACGCACGATTCTCGCTATCCACAACACGCTTGAAGAAGAAGTCGAGGGACTCTACGAAGCAGCGGAAGAAACGATCGGCGAAGATACAGAAGGACTCTTGAAGATCATGCGCGAGGCCGCCGACGTTCGAACTCTTCCGCATAACCCCGACCCGAAGGCGCTCGAGGCGGCACAAAAGGCGGTTGAGCGGGCAGGGTACACCATGATCTAATCGCAGTTGATACCGGAACTCCCAAAAATAATCCTCTCGTAAGAATTGTTGCCTCCCCATTCTTGCTCGGCATATTCGAGAATCGATAAACCACCCGCTCGCGCCAAAACCTTCCCCGCGCGCAAAATTTCCATCACCGCACTTTCACTTTTAGCCATTTCTTTCTATCTTCCAATGGCGGGATATCCATCGACTCCCTGCAGGAAGCGGTCTTCTCCATTTGTTGTTCCTTCGCACGAAGGCTTGTCTAAGATTACATCATACACTTTTATTCGATAGGAGATTTACGTGAGCGATAAAGCACTCGACCAGTTATGTATCGATACTATCAGAACTCTCGCAATCGACGGGGTTCAAAAAGCGAAATCCGGTCATCCGGGAATGCCTATGGGTGCAGCTCCAATGGCATACGTTCTCTGGGACCGATTTCTAAAGCACAGTCCTTCAAATCCGCATTGGCATAACCGGGACCGGTTTGTTCTCTCTGCGGGACATGGCTCAATGCTCCTCTACAGCCTTCTCCATCTGACCGGCTACGAGCTGTCCCTTGATGACCTGAAAAGTTTCCGTCAGTTCGGGAGCAAAACGCCCGGACATCCGGAGTATCATCTGACGGCGGGCGTAGAGACGACGACTGGTCCGCTCGGCCAGGGATTTGCGAATGGGGTCGGCATGGCCATCGCGCAGCGTTACCTGGCGGCTCGCTACAACCGTCCGGAATTCGACGTTGTGAATTATTTTGTTTATGGCATCTGCGGTGATGGTGATTTGATGGAAGGAGTCTCATCCGAGGCAGCATCGCTGGCGGGTCATTTAAAGCTTGGAAACATCATTTATCTCTACGACGATAATCACATCAGCATCGACGGGACGACCGAGTTTGCTTTCACCGAAGATCGCATGAAACGATTTGAAGCGTATGAATGGCACGTGCAGAGCGTCGCCGACGGCAATGACATCGAAGCCATTGCGGCGGCAATTCAGGCAGCTCAGAAGGTGACCGACCGGCCGTCGATTATCGCAGTACGAACTCATATCGGCTTCGGAAGCCCGAATAAACATGACACGGGCGAAGTTCACGGGACGCCGTTAGGAGAAGAGGAAGTAAAGCTCACAAAGAAGGCATACGGCTGGGATCCGGAGAAGCAGTTCTATATTCCGCAAGAAGCTCTCGATCATTTTCGCAAGGCGCTCGCAAGAGGAAAAGCTGCCGACGATGAGTGGCAAAATAAATTTTCGCTGTATAAGAAATCTCACCCCGAGCTTGCCGCCGAACTTGAAAACGTGAGAGAAGGAAAGTTGGGAACCGAGTGGATAAAAGCGCTTCCCAAATTTGGCCCCGAAGCAGGAATGGCAACCCGCGAGGCCTCCGGCAAAGTCCTCAATGCCATCGTGTCGCACCTGCCATCCCTGATAGGCGGCTCTGCCGACTTGCGCCCATCAAATAACACCTTTCTGAAGAACTATGCCGAATTCCAGGCGGGGAGCTACGATGGCAGGAACTTCCATTTTGGCGTGCGTGAACACGCCATGGGTTCCGTGCTCAACGGCATGGTCCTAACGGATGGAATAATTCCCTACGGCGGCACATTCTTGATTTTCTCTGATTATATGCGACCGCCGATCCGGCTGGCCGCGGTCATGGGGATTCGCCCCATTTATGTTTTTACGCACGACAGTATCGGCTTGGGAGAGGACGGACCGACGCATCAGCCGATCGAACAACTTGCATCTCTCAGGACGATTCCAAATATAACGCTCATTCGTCCTTGTGATGCAAACGAAACGGCTGAAGCGTGGAAGTGTGCCATAGAGCACCGAACCGGGCCTGTGGCAATTGCCCTGACGCGCCAGAAAGTTCCGACGATCGACAGAACGAAATTTGCGCCGGCGGAACTCCTTTCGAAGGGAGCTTATATTCTAGCGGAGAGTTCGCCGCAACCTGCGATCATTCTTATCGGGACAGGTTCGGAAGTGCAATTTGCGTTGGGCGCTTACGAACTGCTTGTGAAGAAGGGAATCGCGGCGCGTCTTGTCAGCATGCCTTCATGGGAAATCTTTGAACGGCAAACGAAAGAGTATCGCGAAAAAGTTCTTACTCCATCCATCAAAAAACGGATTGCCGTTGAAGCCGGAGTGCCGATGGGGTGGGAAAAATATGTTGGAGATGCCGGCGCAATTCTCGGCATCACCAAATTCGGAGCCTCTGCACCGTTCGAGGTTTTGTATAAAGAATACGGATTCACGGTAGAGAATGTCGTGAAGAAAGCGGAAGCACTGTTAGGCTGATTCCTACCAAACCTTCCGAAGGTTTGGCGAGTAACCACCGTTGTGTCAAATGTCTCGTCCAGATTCTTCAAGAAACCTTCGGAAGGTTTTCACGTCACGGCATCACTAAAATCCGGCTCCACTTACCATCCAACCTGAAGAGGCAACTTGATGGCAGTCTCAGTTCCTGATCGGCCCGTCATCACGCCTGAGTTTCGAAGGCGGCGGGTTGCGAATTGGCTATCTCTCGGCTTCCTCTATGCAGTCTTCTACATGACCCGGTACAATTACACCGCGGTTGCTCCCACCCTTGCCGATCTCTTCGGATGGAAGAATACGGATCTCGGCGTTTTCGAGACGCTAATGCCGCTGGTCTACGGACTTTCGGTTGTCTTCAACGGCCCGCTCGCAGACCGCATCGGCGGCAAGCGCGCGTTTCTCTTCGGAGCTGCCGGGGTTGCCCTCATGAATTTTCTTTTCGGAATTGCCGGTCTCGCGATCGTGAGCACAGCCGTGTGGGAGGGAACCGGCATGGCCCGCCATGTCGTGACTCCGGCCGTTTTCAAATTCGGGATTTCGGGTGGAATGCTTCTCACCATGATGGCGATCGTATGGGGGCTGAACGGATTCTTTCAGTCGTTCGGTGCCCTCTCCATTGTGAAGGTGAACGCGCAGTGGTTCCATGTCCGTGAACGGGGGACGTTTTCCGGGATCTTCGGCGTGCTGATCCGGATGGGGCTGTTGCTCGCATTTCAAGGTGTTCCCCTTATCCTGCTCGTACTTCCTTGGCAATATGCCTTTTGGATTCCGGGGTTGTGCGTTGTTGTGCTGCTTTTCGAGAATTTATTTTTCATGTATAACACACCGAAGGATGCGGGCCTGGGCGACTTTGAAACCGGCGACGAAGTTGAACGCGACGATGATAAGCCATCGTCGCTGAAGTATGTTGTTCAGAAGGTGTTTGCCTCACCGGTGATGTGGATGATCGCTCTCGGCTCGATGATGATCGGCTTTGTTCGCCGCAGCGTGGTCGATGCCTGGTGGCCGAAGTATTTTGTCGATTTTTACGGCGCAAACCGGGCGGCGTTCGCATCGTATCTTCCCTACGAAATCGCAACGTGGGGAATTGCACTGGCGGGGATTGCCGGCGGATTTATTTTTGGCGTTACCTCGGACCGCACTTTTGGCGGACGCCGGGCACCGGTGATCACGTTCGGGTTTATCGGAATGGCGGTCGTCCTTACGCTGTTCGGTGTTTCGGACCTTCTCAATTTCGGACCGGTCGTTGCGGCCTGCTGTCTCGTGCTTCTCTCGTTCTTTGTCAACGGAGCGCACGGGATGATCGGCGGCGCTGCCTCGATGGATTTTGGCGGAAAGAAGGCCGTGGCGACCGCGGCCGGACTCTTCGACGGAATGCAATATCTTGCCGGCGCATTTGTCGGAGTAGGGGTAGGATATATTACAACGAATTGGGGTTGGAACGCGTGGCATTGGGCGCCGATCCCGTTTGCTCTCGTCGGCGCGTTCGTGATGTCACGACTCTGGAAT
>CAYYHS010000076.1:0-8802 GCA_964471785.1 uncultured Chitinophagaceae bacterium | reverse complement strand
AATGTTTCAGGATAACGCGGTCGATCAGAACCGTAGTGCGGTTATCGCAGATCTTACGACACTGTCTGCAAAAGCCCAGCAGTATTATGCCAAACCGACCACACTCGGCGGCGGCGGAAACTCTTTTGTTGGATTATCTGCAGATGCCCCCGGATTGGCCCTGCTTGCTTCGGTCTCCTTTACGAGCAATGCGAATGGTGTTTATTCGATCAAGACAGCCGGAACTGCAACCACGGTTATATTGGAAGGCGTAGGCAAAACGGCGTTGAGCGATGGAAGCTTCTGTACCTATGATATGGCAGTAACTTCCTCGAGCCAGACCCCGACAAAGGTAAATTAATATCGCAGTTTAATGCTCCTGAAGGCAGGCACGCGTGATTTTTGCTGACGCGGCCTGCCTTCGTTATTATTGGAGCCATCCCGGACATAGGTAATTTCATTTGCGCCCATCCAAAGCTCTAGCATACCAGACTTGATTTTGACTCAGAAGCATTGTACTTTAACTCTTAGTTTTGGGAAGGTGTTTCTCACGCATTCAAAGAGGAACAATTAATAATGGGACAGCAGCAACTACTTCTCATCATATTGGGACTGATCATTATCGGCGTAGCCGTAGTGGTGGGGGTTGGCATGTTCCAGGACAACGCGGTGGACCACAATCGGGCATTGGTGGTAGCGGATCTAAAGGTCCTAGCATCCAAAGCGCAACATTATTACAGCAGACCGAGCACGATGGGAGGGGGTAATAAATCTTTCGTCGGTTTGACTGCGGATGTTCGTGGAATTGGGATGTTGGCAGGAACGGCATATACCAACAATGCCAATGGTAGCTATATCGTCAAGACAGACGGGAATACAACCGAGGTCGTTCTTGAAGGTGTTGGCAAAGTTGCCATGAGTGACGGAACATACGCCACATACGACATGACCGTGACTATTCAGGACCAAAATCTGTCCAGATTGAACTAGTTATTGAACTTCACAGACTTTTCAAGGCAGGCGTGCATAGGCATCCCTGCCTTTTTTTATTTAGTGCCCGACATTTCCCCTCTCATCATGACAAGACGATCCCAGGATGCTCCATTGTGACGGCGAGAACAAAGGGGCGTAACCATGCCCCCCGGGAGTTGATTTTTGTTGCAGACGATTGTATCTTTTTGTTGTAGCATTCATCATAGGGCCTTACGGGGCTCTCATACTTGCTTCGAACCCCGTGATTTTCAAGGACAGATTCTATGGCAGAGTTTCGAATTGAGGGGCTCTCTCTGGCGGGAAAACCGATCCAGGGAGTTATTAATGCGGAGACGCTGAAACTCGCGAAGGAACGCGCCGAGCAAATGGCGCGTGAACGCAAGTTTAAATTGACCAGCGTCAAGGTCCGCACGACGTTCTTGTACAGGGTGAAAAAAGGGGAAGAAAAAATTGATGGTGAGCAGAAAGCTTTTACCAAGCAAGAGGTGCAGGACGCTCTCACCAAAATGGGTTATCAGGTTCTCTACGTCCGCAAGAAACTATTTGACAAAGTAGGCTCAGTTCCGCCGACCGAAGTCGTGTCGTTTGTCCGTGTCAGCTCAGACTTGATCAGACAGAAGCTCCCTTTCAACGAGATGATGCAGCTTCTCATCAACGACATCCAGAACAAGAATCTGCGTGAATGCATCCGCGACATCAACCAGGAGTTGAAGCAGGGGAAGGACAGCGAAAAAGCTTTCGTCAAACATGAAAAGGAACTCGGAAAGTTCGCAGCTCATATGCTCGGCCTTGCTTCCAAGAGCGGCAACATGGCAGAGATCTACGAAAGCACGGCAAAATTCCTTGAGCGCAACGCCGAATTCAAGAAGAACCTAAAGAGTGCGTTGATCATGCCGGTGGTCACCCTCGTTATCCTGTTTTTCGCTGTCGGATATTATGTCGCGTACATCTTTCCTGCAACGGCAAGCCTCTTCGTAAAATTCAAAATAGAGTTGCCGCCGATGACGAAGGCAACGCTGAAGATGAGCGACTTTATCATCGAGAATATCATGTACATCATGCTCGCGTTCGCCATCCCCCTTATTGCCTTCATAAGGTTTGCCACGACCGACCGGGGGAGGTTCTTTCTTGACCAGTACATGTGGAAGGTCCCCGCGATCGGCGATCTGATGCACAAGACGAGCATCGAAATTTTTTGCCGTGTGTTCTACGCGCTCTACAGCGGGTCGGGTGAAAATATCGAAGTGATCAAGATGGCAGCCGAAGCCTGCGGCAATAAGTACATGGAAGCCCAGATCAAAACGATCGCAATCCCGCTCATGGTTGAAAAAGGTATGAATATCACCGAAGCATTCGAAGCGACGGGGGTGTTTACCAAGACCGCGATTTCGCGCTTTCACTCAGGCGCAGAAACCGGAACCGTCAAGGCTACGGCCCTTCAGCTTGCCGAGTACTACGAGAAGGAAACGGGCTATAGAATGCGGAACGCCATCGACCTGATCCAGCTCGTCATCTCGATGATTATCATGGTCGTCCTGACAGCGCTGACGCTCGTTTCTTCGGAAACGGCAACAATTAAACCAAAGCCGCCCGGCGGCGGAGGGCTCCTCATTCACGCGGTATACATGTTTCGCTCCTTCTTCTAAATCTTATTGCATGAAGGAAGGAAAATAATCCTATGCCCGATGTAGACATCACTGATAAAATCGGCTACACGCTCCTGAAAAAAGGGATCATCGATTACGAGACCCTCGAAAAATCGTTGCGTGTGAAGGAGTCCGAGTCGAACAAAAAGGAGCGGCGAAATCTCGGGCAGATTCTCGTCACCGAGTTTAATGCGGACCACGATGCGGTCTTCCGCGAAGTCGCAAACCTGTATGCCTTCCGCGAGATCTACCTTGCGGACGAACACATCGACAAAGCCCGTATCGATTTTATCAGAAAGCTTGTCGACGGCCTTCAGGAGTCGCACCGTGACATGCTCATCCAATCCAAGATGATGCCGCTGAAGTTCGACGAGAAGCAGCCCGACAAATTGATCATTATTTGCGCGGACCCGACCGATAGAAATATTCCGATCATCGCACGAAACTTCAACGCCAAGAAGTACGAAGTGACGTACGTGCGTCTCAAAGAACTCCAGAATCTCCTTGAACAGGTCATCCCGCCTCAGAACGAGTTTCTCAAACTTCTTGAAGACAACCAGATCAGCGTCGAATCGACACAGGACGATGCCACCGTCGACGAGGAGGCACTCGAAGCAGAAATCAGCAAGAGCGCCCTGGCAAATCTGATCGAAGGATGTATCGTCGAAGCTGTGCGCAGGGATGTCAGCGACATCCATATTGTTCCCTCGGAAGGGAACGTGACGAATTTCCTCTTCCGCGTCGACGGAAACCTGCAGGTCTGGCATCGGCAGGAGAATACGCTGCCCGAAGCGGTTCTCGCAGTCGTCAAAGACAGAACAAAGAATGTTGACCGATTCGAACGTGAAATGTCGCAGGACGGATTCATCCAGAGAGTGATCGACGGCCATCAACTCCGATTCCGCGTATCGATTATGCCCATCGTGACGACGGAGTTCAAACACAAATTTGAAAGCGTCGTCATCCGCGTGCTCGACGATCGCAAAGTCATTACTGACCTCAATAAACTCGGATTGCAGGGTCCTGCGCGAGCCTTCTTCGACAAGGCAATCAGGAAACCCCAGGGCATTATTATTCTTACGGGTCCGACGGGTTCCGGAAAATCCACTACACTGATCGCGGCTCTGTATCAGGTCATTGACCCGACGGTGAACGTGCTGACGATTGAGGAGCCGGTCGAGTATATCATCAAGGGAGCGCGGCAATTAAAGATCGGTCCGAAGATGTCGTTCGAACAATCTATCAGGGGTATCTTGCGCCACGATCCGGATATCGTGCTCGTCGGTGAAATGCGCGACAAGATCACTGCCGAAACCGCAGTCAAGATGGCGAATACAGGTCACCTTGTTTTCTCGACGCTCCATACCAACGACGCGCCCAGCGCCATCGCGCGTTTGTATAAGATGGGCATCGAACCATTCCTTTTGGCGTACGCTATCAATGTTATCGTCGCCCAGCGTCTCATCAGAACGCTCTGCAAGATCTGCAAACAAGAGCTTGGCCAGGAAGATTGGCCGGACATGTTGAAATTCGGCTTCACCGAGGAAGAGCTTCACAATTACAAGTTCTACAAATCGGCGGGATGCGACAAATGCAACGGCGGGTACAAAGGCCGCGCTGCCATCCACGAAGCACTCTATTTCTCGAAAGCGATCAAGGATATTATTCTGAACGCTGGGGAGAAGATCGACGAGAACAAGATTCGCGAGCAGGCGGCAAAAGACGGAATGTGGACGCTTCGGAGATCTGGAATGGAGCGGATGAAAGAGGGAATTACGACTCTTGAAGAAGTAATTTCTACAACAGTCGAAGACGAATAGGCCCTAATGCCCTAGGAGATGTAAGAATTACTGTAACAAAAATACCGGGGGTTAATTTGCGGCTCCCGAACCCTCAAAAATAGCTCCAGTTCCTCTGTTTTTCGCCCTCCGCCCGTTCAATTATCGGGCACGAAGATTGCATAAATTCAAGTACCAAAAAAGTAGAATGACCGTAAGGGCGAAGTGCCCGCCGCCACAACCTTGAACCCGGAAGAAGAGTAGCTTTTGGCGAACGAAATGAGATCAAGGTTGGTGGTTGCTGTTCGCTTTGCACATTGTACTTGGGAGACTATGTTATGGGTACGGGACAGACGCTTCTCACTATTATGGCGATGCTGATGTTGAGCCGGATGGCCTTATCAGTGAACAGCAGTAACGCACAAAGCGGAGGATCCGTTGAGATGTCGGCCTATCGTATTACAGCAACTTCGCTCGGGACATCGATCATAGAAGAGGCGACGGGACTTGCATACGATGAAAAGTCGGATACTGTCGGAATTTCGAACCCGACGAGCTTCACGGCATCAACTTCGCTTGGACCGGAACCGGGCGAACATTATCCCAGTTTCGATGACTGTGATGATTTCAACGGGTTGCACAAGATTGACAGTCTTGCGGGTTCTGCCGTTTTTATTACCGACGTGAAGGTTGAGTACGTCACTCTCGCCGGCACCGTAATCACGGTTTCGGCGGCCCAGACATATAACAAGAGAATCACCGTTAAGGTCTCGAGCAAGTTCCTCCCCGATACATTAGTGTTTCAGAACATTTTCAGTTACTTTTTTTTCAGGTAGGCGACTAGAGAAGAGGTACCTATGGGTTCCCAGGTAGTTCTGGATATCATTGCCTCCTCAATGACATTCGGCACGTTGTTATTAATGGCGATTCGACTTAATGGGAGTGTCGCCGAGAGCATGCAAATGTACAACGGGGATCTCATCGTCCAAAACAATATTGTCACGGTCACGAATATGATCGAGTACGATTTTCGGAAGATTGGCTACTGCAAAGATCCCACCCAGCTTCCCGATCCGTCCAAAGCGATCATCTACGTCGATTCTAACAGTATCAAATTCTATACAGATCTTTCGACGGCGGCGGCCCCGGATGGAGACGGAGTCCTCGACATTGTCTATTATTACCTCGGTCCGACCAGCGAACTTTCGAGTACGCCGAATCCTAACGACAGAATACTCTATCGAGTCGTGAACAACCAGCCGCCGAAGGGTGCAAATCTCGGCGTCACTCAATTCACTCTTCTATTCTTTGGCGCCAACGGTACTCCTTTTGATGACACCCTTAGGTTTCCGATAGCTGCCGCGAAGTACGGATCGATCGATGCCATGCAAATAACTATCCAGGTTCAAAACAGCGCTGCTCAGACGTTGCGTTACAACACCGCGAAATTTGACACTCAGTATTCCTCCGCGTTTTGGAGGCAGGTGCGTTTGGTATCTATGAATCTTAAGAATCGGTGAAGGTTTCTTAGGAGAGGATTTCTATGGGACGCAATGCAATTTATCTCGCAATCGGTTTCACGATCACATGCCTCCTCAGCGGTATGAATCTGTCCCGAGTGAGCGTTGAAGCATTCCAGAATGCGATCTTATACGAGGAAAGCGCGATGGGCCACAATATTGTCGAGGCGGGGACAAACTTCGCGTGCAACCAGCTTTTTCTGACTCCAAATTGGAGGGCCGGATACCAAAATGTCCCGTTCGCGGGGGGTACATTCTCGACGACGATCAGCACTGTGGTTAACGGGAACGACTCGAGCCGCATTCAGGTTGTCACCACCGGCACGTACGCAGGGGCCTCTCAAAAGATCAAAGTGCTTCTCCAGCCCAGCTTGTTCTCAAAATTTGCGTACTTCTCTGATAACGAGCCGAACAATATTTTCTGGACGACAGGCGACACGGTGTGGGGCCCCTACCATAGCAATACCAAAATTTACGTCAACGGAAATCCAGTATTTAACGGGAAAGCTACGAACTTTCAAGGGCTCTCCAAGTCGAGTTCCAGCAATGCACCGCAATTCAACGGCGGCTACGAGACCGGCGTATATATCACTATGCCCACAGACATGAATACGCTCAAAGGGAAAGCTCAGCAGACAAACGGCGGCTATTACTTGTCTACCACAAATGATGTTTACATGACGTTTAATGCGGATGGGACAGTGAAATACAGGACCGGCACCACGGGAGCCTGGACGACAAAGACTCTCACGGCACTCGCTGGAATTAATCAGGTCATCGTGATTGACGGCGGGAATCTTCACATCAAAGGTAAATTGAACGGCCAGGTCACGGTTGCGGCACTGAGCAACAATACTTCAAAAGGGATGGTGTACATTGACTCTTCCGTGGCTTACAACACTAATCCCGTTACAACTCCAACATCTACCGACATGCTTGGAATTGTGGCGACGAACGACATCATGATCAAGGATACTACCTACAACAACACGTCTGCCGGAATAACTATCCAGGCCGCCATGTTTTCACAGAATGGTGGTTTTGGGGCGGATAATTATGATACAAGAGCGTCGGGCGTCAACGGGAGCATCCACTTGCTTGGAGGAATAAGCCAGAAAGTTCGAAATGCGGTGGGAACATCGGGGAGCCCCGGCACGGGGTTCAAGAAGAGTTATTATTACGACAATAGAATGCTCGTTACGGCACCTCCGTCGTTTCCAACGACCGGTAGTTATGAGATTCTTGAATGGCTGGATTAGTCCTCCAAAGGCATCTCCAAATCAGGATATCTCAATTAACTCCTGAACAAAATCCTCCGAATATTCGGGACCGCGGTTTGTCGATGGTATTGCCGAAAAACGCTGGCTGAAGGCCATTCCGGCGTGCCTCCCTCCTAAGTTTATATTGACTTTCACTAACTGTTTCAATATATTCACCACGACATCTAATGTAATGCTTGAGAGTTCTCTCAGTACTCTGTTTTCTTTTGGCCGAGAGGAAAATTAACCTTCACATTTACTGAGTTTTTTTGATGGATCCAGCAATCGGGGCGGCAACGGCTCCTCCGGTGGACGAAGTACAGGCAAAAGGGCGGGCAATATTGGGACAAATGGTCGCCCAAATTCCCGGAAGTGTTTATGGCCTTGAGCGTCAGATTTTCATCGGCGACCTGGTCGAAAAACTTCCGGTAGAGAGTCGAACGGTATTGCGCGGCTTTATCAATTCGATTCTTCTCCGGATGTTTACGATCAATGCGTCCGATATCGATTTTGGCGGATTTGGCGGACAAGGGCTAGTGTGGTACCGGGTTTTTGGATCCAAGAAACCCGATTTGTCATTTGCGAAGCTTGAGTTTGATGAGATCAACATTCTGATTCAGTCGTTGTTGATGGCTCGTCAGCGGCAGGTCTTGTACGAAAACAAGAACCTAGACCTTTCCTACATGATTCAGGATGGCGATAATGTGCTCCGTTTTCGTGCGGACACTTACCTTGATCTCGATCAAGTTGCCCTCAACATGCGCGCCATCAACCAGACGATACGCCCGTACAAGGTGCTGGAGCTCCATCCGAACATCACGAAAATCGTCAGCCTTGCCCACACGAAAGAGGGACTGACGCTTGTCACGGGCATTACCGGATCGGGCAAGAGTTCAACGCTCGACGCGATGATCGACCTTAACAATCACACCGTCGACGGACACATCGTGATCATCGCTTCGCCGATCGAGTTTGTCCATAAGTCGGACCGCTGTATTGTTCGCCACCGGGAAGTGGGACGCGACGTGTTGTCGTTCAAGGACGGCGCGATACAGGCTCTCCGGCAGGATCCCGACATCATCGTGATCGGTGAAATGCGCGACCCCGAGACGATCATGGTCTCACTTGAAATTACCGACAGCGGGCACAAAGTCTTTTCCACGCTTCACACGGCATCCGCGGTTGAGAGCATTGACCGGATCATCGGCGAGGTTCCACCGGTTGAACAGGAACGGGTAAGGAACAGGTTGGCGGACGTTCTTCGCTGCGTGATGTCGCAGAAGCTCATTCCGAGTCTCGACGGCAAGCGTGTCCTGGCGAGGGAAGTTTTGGTAATGACTCCGTCGGTCCGATCGGCTATCAAGAACAACAACACCGGGGAGATCTATCAAATGATCCAGGAATCGGGTGAGCAGGGGATGACGACCATGGAACAAGACTTGAAGCGGTTGTTCGTCCAAAAAAAGATCTCGCTCGAGTCTGCGATCAACTACTCGAACAACAAGAAACGAATGCAGCAGCTTCTGGGGGCTGGCGCATCCGTATAAAGGCCGGGTTCCGATCGGCCCAAGCAGAACGCCGAGGCGTCGCACGGTCCAGAAATTCGCGATGGCCAGACAAGCTCCCA
>CAYYHS010000075.1:0-9211 GCA_964471785.1 uncultured Chitinophagaceae bacterium | reverse complement strand
GAGGATTTCCCTCAAGCTTTTTGAGGCCCGTATCAAACCGGTGTCCAAAATGTGTCGAGGATTTCGTCGAATCGGATTTGGAGAAGCTCAGCTTCATTCCCTTCGATGGGATTATCGTGACGACTGTGTCCTTTTTCGCCGAGGCAAGAAGGGAATCGACATTCACCGCACCATTCCCTGTTTGTGTGTTTACCGGCGGCTGGAGAAGCGCTGTGAGGAAAAAATAGAGAAAGCTCATGAAGAAGTACATTTTGAAAGGAGAAATGTACCTGGTCCTCCTCCCTGCAACGTACTCTGCGGTCAAAATGCCCGGCCTGGTCAGAAAAGGAAAAATGCTGTGGATCAGCCTCGAGTCAAATGAAAAGAGTTCCTCGATCAGTTCTTTCAGAAGCTCTTTGAGCGGGACTTTGAAGTCGAGATTATGCTGTCCGCAAGCCGAACAGTACTCGCCGTGAAGATCCGCTCCGCAATTCTGGCATACTGGATTCACTTCAGACATGGCAGGAAGATACTATTTCTGCGGAGCTTATTCAATCTCTTGGCCAACTCAGGGTGCAATTTGCCACACAATCTTCAGAATGGAGGGGTGGGAACGCGGCTGGACGTTTTACTGCTTTTTGACTTCAACTCCTGCCTGCTGTTCAACGACCTTGACGACAGCTGAATAATCTTCCTTCCCATAGCCGGCACGGACCGCTGCGGAGAATAATTCTTCGGCCACCCGGGCGGTCGGCAGTGGCGCGTTAATCGTCCGGCCGGATTCGAGGATAAGGTTAACGTCTTTCAGCATGTGCTCCACGAAAAACCGCGGCGTGAAATTCCGTTCGAGGATGGATTTCCCTTTTGTCTGATACATCGGGGCGCTGAGTGAAGAGTGACTGATGATGTCGAGAAGGGTTTCGGGGTTGACACTCGCCTTCGTTGCGTAGACCAAGGCCTGCGCCAGAGTTGTACCCATTCCAGCAATAAACAGATTACAGAGTAGTTTCGTATGTGAAGCCTGCTCGGGCAGGTCGAAGCGCCAGATCTTGCTCCCGAGAATGCGTAAAACGTCTTCGGCTCGTCTGAACGGCTCATCACGTCCGCCGACAAATAGCAACAGTGAACCGTCAGTTGCCTGTGGCACGCTTCCGAGAACGGGCGAATGGAGAAACGAGCACTTCTTCTTAGCGTATTCCTCTCCTAGCTGTCGCGTGGCGACGGGCGAGACCGTGCTCATATCGATATGAATGTTGCCCTCCTGCAATCCGTGAAGCACCCCCTCTTTCCCTGTTGCTATTTCAAGAAGAGCGTCTGAATTCGAAACCATCGAGAGAACGATCTCTGATTGAGAGGCAACACTTTTTGGCGACTCGCACCATTTGGCGCCGCTGGCGATAAGCGATTGCGCCTTCTCTTTTGTCCGATTGAAAACGGAAATTTTATATCCGGCGTTGAGAAGGCGAGTTGCCATGCAATCGCCCATCAAACCGAGTCCTACAAATCCGATTGATGTTTTCATAATAGCTGGTCTATATCTATGAGAGAAAAGGTGAGAAGAATGTTGCGGCCCGGCTGAAGTTTCCGAGTCGACTAATGTTCGACCGACTCTATAATAGCCCCTCCCACAACGTCGTCCCCTTCGTAGAACACAACTGATTGGCCCGGAGTGATGGCCCGCTTCGGTTGATCGAATCGGACGCGAACTGTCCCCTCCCCGTCGCCCGCCCCCTCTACCTGCTGAACCAATGCTGGCTCATCGATATCCTTGTACCGAATCTTTACCGTCAGGCGTTTTCCCTCCTGCAGGTCAGCGAACTTTATGAGGTTCAGCTTCTTGGCAATCAACGTCGAATGGAGCAGTTCGTTGTCATAACCGACGGAGATAACATTTTCTTTATAATTGATTCCCGTGACATAAATCGGATCAGGGAGCGCAACTCCGATCCCCTTCCGTTGCCCGATGGTGTAGAATGGAAAACCTCTGTGTTTCCCGATAACTTTCCCATCCATGACGATGTCTCCGTCGGCCACCGATTGCTCAAGGTCCGGCAGTTTATGTTTTAGGAACCGTTCATAGTTATTGTCGGTCACAAAGCAGATTTCGTAGCTCTCCCCTTTGGAGGCTGTGTGCAATCCGAGCCTTTCGGCCACGGCGCGAGACTCCGGCTTCGTGAGATCGGCGAGAGGAAACATCGTCCGCCGAAGGGAATCCTGTGTCAAGCCCCAGAGGGCGTACGACTGGTCTTTGTGGGAATCCTTCCCGCGAGAGATCACAAACCGCTGAGAAATTTCATCCCTCCGAACATGGGCATAGTGTCCCGTGGCAATATAGTCTGCGCCGAGTTTGACGCTCTTTCGGATCAATTCCTCCCACTTGATTTTCCTGTTGCAGATGACGCATGGGTTTGGAGTCCGCCCCCTCAAGTATTCTTCCACGAAGTTGTCGATGACCTGGACACCGAATGCCTCCGAAAAATCAACAACGTAATGGGGGATGCCGAGTTGCGCTGCGACCATCCGGGCATCGTTAATGCCATCGAGCGAACAGCAGCTTTTGTCGTTATCGTCGTTTCCGCCCACATCGTCGTAGTTGAAGGTCTTGATCGTTATCCCGATCACGTTATATCCCTGTTCAACCAGAAGCGCCGCCGCAACGGACGAATCGACGCCCCCGCTCATGCCTACCACCACCGTCGTATTTTTCGCCGAATCACTCATTGAAACAATTTACGGAATTTGATTCTCAATCCCAAAGACGTTGACAATTCGCCAGCGGCTTGGGGCGAATAGAGAATGGCTAAGATTCTCTTCATTACCCGGGAATCTCGGCTTCAACAAGTAAGGCAAGCAACGAGAGTGATTCTTGCCACCCGAGATAACACGCTTCAAGAGGAACCGTGTTGGGCACTCCTTCTTGAACTATATCCAGTTCGGTGCCGAATGGTATCTTCTTCAATAGTATCGTCGTTTGCATGACGCCGGGCATGTTCGGGTCGTCGAACTCGTCGGTGTGACGAATTCTCTCGTTGGGCACGAGTTCAAGGAATTTACCGCCAAATGAATGGCTATGACCTGAGGAAAAGTTCGAGAACGACATTTTGTAGGTCCCGCCAACTTTAGCCTCAAGATGATGAACCCTGCCGGTAAATCCATTGGGTGGAAGCCATTTGCACATCGCGTCGGCATCGATAAATGCCCGAAAGACTCGTTCGGGCGCTGCACGAAGGACGCGATGGAGTTTAACGGTGTTAGTGGCCATGAGGAGTTAGTCCTTCAAAGGTGATGGATGGGATTCTTGTCTGCAAGAGGATATCTGTGCCGCCTGACTACCTGAATTCTTATAACACCACGTCGAGCTGAATAGTTGCGGCGGTATCCAATGGACCGGAAACTCCGGCATTATCTGCACCGGGTTTGAGAGTCTCGCTATATTTAAAAGACAACTCGATCTTCCGCAAAATCCTCCATCCGGCCACAAGGTACCAACGCAGTCCCGTCCCGTACAATGCCGGAGACGAGTATCCACCCCGGACGTCATTCTCATATTCATAGACGCGGGAATCGTATGATGGGGTATCGAAGAAGGCCATCCTCACCATGAAATGCCAGGGAAGATGCGGAGGAGACGAAGCCGCTTCGGCGTAGGCTAACATCCCGGTTTCCCGGTTTCGCGAGACAGAGTAAAATACCTGGGCCAGCTCAACGCGCTGGGTAAGAGAGATCCATTTGGTGGGGATAAAAGAGAACGACGCTATGAGATCACGCTCCGTTCTTTCTTGCGTGAGCGTGGTTACGATGTGGTTCTCGTCGGGGACGGCATAGTCATCCCACTTTGTCTTTTCTTTGAACTGAAGCGAGGCTCCGGCCTTTGCCGTCAATGCGCATTCAACCCGAACTACATTTTCATCTCCGTCTCTCACGAATGAGCTGACGGAAGGAAGCGAGAACTCGTCGTGATAAGCAGAAATTTTCATCGCCTCCGACGGCCGGAACTCCATCCCCATATACCGCCCAATTTCTCCATTCGCGGTTCCATTCTGCTCGCCAAATGCGTAGGCAAAGTTATTGGTGTACTTCTGAGAATACGACCTCACCTGCGCCGATAGTGAAAGGCGTTTCGTTACGGTGCACATGACACCGGCCACGCCGGCCTGTGAATGAAGCGAGTTACCTCCGATCTCTCCGAATGCCGTCCACGAGTCGAAGTTAATATCTGCGTTGATGCCGAAGGCAGAAAAACCTCTCCCGGTGAACACAGTCGGCGACTGAACAGCCACCCGATGGTCGTAACGGGTGTTCACCGCTGTAACCCCGAGATGATGTGTGTTTCCAATATTGATACTTCCGATTCCGCCGAAAGCCGTTTCATGCGCCGCATTTCTCTTCTTCAACTCCGTTGCCGAACGGAAAAGACCGGAAGAATAGAAGCTTGTGACAACGTTATTGGAATCGATCGTGGCGTCAATTGGTTTACTGGAATAGAATGTCGTCAGGCTTAATGGATGAAGATCGGCACTCACCGCGACTCCTTGAAAATAGTGGAATTCATCTGTCGAAAGGTGGGGGACGATCGTTCTTCCCTTCGATTTAATCTGATAGAGTGCGTTGCCCCCCATAGAAGATGATCTGAAGTTTGAGAGTGTAAGTCCCTCGCCGGCATTAAGCGTATAATTGCCGATCACTGCTTTGCGTACGATTCCTTCATTTTCTATCCCGAGATATCCGCTGACAAACCCGGCTTGAAAAGTTTCTCCCGGGTCTCGATCATACAGAAATCCCCCGCTGGCATTCGGCGAACTGAAATCGAGTTGGTCATATTGTCTGACCTCGCTCCCCGGGTATTTTTCGGCTGACGATTGCCGGGCCGCTTGAGGCCGGGAGGTGAATCGTGAACGCCCTGAGACCTTCCAATCCGGATTTGCAGTCTCAGATCCTTCATCGCGACTTTTCTGGATATCAAACGCAATGAAGGGTAGAATGAGAGCCAGAGTATTGTGATCGAGATTCGGTATTTGTTCGAGGTCGGAAGGTGTGAGAGTCCCTAAGGAATCTCGCTTAAACAGAATTCTCACCGCGAGACCGGGAGAAAGAAAGGGCACCTGCGACAATTCCTGGAATGAAGCCGTATTGATGCGGACAGGATGGTTCCGGTAGTATTCCAGTTCGTCGAGAGTGGGAGAATAGACTGCGGCGTCATCGGACGTGTTTTCAAACAGCGCCTCGATTTCGGCTGAATTGATAGGAATCTCCGTCCTCGATTGAGACAGAGCGCCGGAGGTCACCAGAACGACCGCGCAGCAGGCGAACGAGCATCTCATAACTCCCCCCTAAAATGTCAAAGAGACCCCCAATGAATGTGTTAATCCGAGCTCCTGATGAGTGACAACGGAATAGTCGAGGGATGCGGAAGAAATTCGGACTCCGAGTCCCGCGCAATAACGAGAAGGCTCGGTCGAAATACCTATCCTCAACTGAAGCATATCGATAGGAGAAAAGTCGACCCCGGTTCGGAGCGATGCCGGATAGGAGACATCCTTAAAGAGTGAACATGAAATATCCGCAGTAGGCAACAACCGGAAGGTTACGCCGGTGATGTATAGTGCAGGTATTTCGCCGGCGGCGCCCCCGATGGCAGGGCGATTCACATTCAAGAGAGAAAATCCCCACCGTACATCGTCGGTGATTTGGGCGGTGGCGGCGAGGTCGATCCCCAATGCGGTCGCCGAACCGTAACGAGCGATCGCGAGATGGTTGACGTTAAAACTGATCCCCGCAAAAAAGATTCCCTCAAAGGACCTGGCGACTGTTGCTGATGCTGTAACTTCACGATAGAGAGAGAAGCCGCTCGCCGTCGCAGAAACAGCGATGTCGACGGGATCGCCCGGATACGCCGCGATCGCACCACAACTGGAGAGCTGAGAAAGGCCAAACGGCGAGGGAGTGTAAAAGAAAGAAAGGTGAAAAGAGCCAAACGAGGCGACGGTTGAAGGGTTCAGCAGGATCGATTCGGATTCTGATGCGAAGATCGAAGCTTGTGCAGATCCCTGCAGTGAAGCAGGCTGCACCGTTCTCTCGAATCCTGCTAACGATAGTTCAACAAAAGACAACACCACAAAGCAGATCGAAAGAGAAAGCAGCCTATACCGATACGCTCGCCGGTGCTTGAATGAATAGACGAAAGTGGTTATATTCCCCTTGAGGAAATTCCCCGAACATTTTTGAAGGACTATCATGCGCCCCCCCCTGAGATTAGTGACGTTGATAGGCGCGGCCGTTTTTTTTGCTTCGACTGCGCTTGGGCAGATCCAGGCAACCGTTACGATCAATGTCGACCAATTGCCCGGCTCATCCCGCGACCCCCTGCAGAATTTTGCAGCCGACATCGAACGGTACATCAATTCTAATAAATGGACCTCCGAAGATATTGGGAATGAAAAAATTCAGGTTGCGATCACAATAGCATTTACGGGGAGTCCGTCGACAAATACCTACGACGCACAACTATTTCTCGGGAGCTCGCGGCCAGTCTACAAGTCCCCGAAGAATACGGCGATGCTCAGGATGTTCGACGATTCATGGGAGTTCACCTACACGAAGAACCAGGCATTCTACCGAGACGAAACCCGCTTCGATCCTCTGATGAGCTTCATCAACTATTATATGTACCTGGTGATGGGATACGATTTCGATTCTTACAACCCCCCTTTAAGCGGGACCCCTTATTTCCAGAAGGCAATTGCCATTTGTGCGCAAGCCCCAGGCGGCGCCAAAGGCTGGGACCGAAGCACGTCAGCATACAGCAAATATTCGTTCGTCGATGAGCTGATGAATACGAAGTATCAGCCGATCCGGGAAGGCATGTTTCTCTATAATTACAAAGGGATCGATTACCTTACCGTGAAACCCGATCTCGCGCACAAAAATATCATCAAGTTCATTCAGAACGTCGCAGATTTCAAAAGATCGGTAGACCCCCGTTCACTCATCGTTAAAGCATTCTTTGACGCGAAGTACCAGGAACTTGCAGAAATTTTCCGAGAATATCAAGATCCCAGCATCCTTCAGCTTCTTTCGACCACCGACCCGAGTCATGAATCGACGTACATGAACAGGAAATGATCGGTTAAGGAAGAAGATGACATCACTGCGAGGATGATAGCCTCAAAGTTCAGCGGTTGAATCCTGCAATTCAACAGAAATGATTTCATCTCCCACCTGGATCTCATTGACAACGTCCATGTCTCGCGTGTAGGCGAAGAGCGTATAACGCCCGTCGAGGTGGGGAGTCGGGCAGTGTGTAATAAAGAATTGCGAGCCTTCCGTATCTTTTCCCGAACTTGCCATCCCCACTCCGCCTTCCGTAAAGTGCGCGGTTGGATGCGTTTCTGTCCTGATCGCATAACCAGGACCTCCAAGTCCGGTCCCCTCTGGATCGCCCCCCTGTATGACAAAATTAGGGACAACCCTGTGAAAAACGAGATGATCGTAAAAATGTTTCTTGGCAAGGAGGATGAAGTTTAGCGTAGTGAAAGGCGCCGCATCAGTCCTAAAAAATATCCTGATCTTCCCTTTTGTTGTGGTCAGCATAGCGGAACGAAAACGCCTTAGCAACGCAATATCTTCCGCCTTGTAGAACGCGGGCGCGGTGCGAAATTGAGCCGGTGGTGTATCGTAAGCCCTTCCCGTCATCCTCTTCAGAGATTGAGCTGATGCAAGAGCAAGCCGTTGATCGCCGGTGCTCGCGATTTTCTCCAACACTGATATCGCCGAATCGACTTTCAGATCGGCGATAAGTCCGATCAGTTCGACCCCGATATCATCATCTGCAGGACTGGAAAGACTCTCGAGGTATGCAATGAGGGCCGGCATATGTTGTAACCGGATCGGTTCTCGAAGCGACGTGTCTTCGAACGAGGCGACGACTTCAGATGAAATTGAGAAATCGCGACGCCGCAACAAGGGAATGATCATTTGGCAAAATTTCGCTTGAGCGGCGTAATCCTCCCCATCGACGATGGTTCGATAACCATCAATCGCTGCGAGAACGGGCTGCCGTTGCTCATCACGCAATTCTTTCGACAGCATGGGGAGAGCATCCGCAGATTTTGTTTCTCCCATCGCTTCGATAAGCTTAGCTCGATAGAGGGGGTTAGAGTCGAGAAGCGAGCTCATCAGCGGCAGCGATTTCTCACGCAGACACTTGGCGAGCAAAAGAGCGGCCTCTCCTCTTCGCCGCCATGAAAAGGAACCCGAGTCATTCAAAACTTGAATAGAAGCAGCCGCAAAGGCTTCCGTTCCATATCGTGACCCTCCCGAAATGAGTACGGAATAAGCAGTGAGGGCAACATGCTCGTCTCTGCCGACGATCAGTTTTAGAAGGAGCTGATCAGTACGTGCTCCCGGAAATTTCTGCAACGTGCGCAACGCGTTCACCCTCACCCTCCAATCCGGATCTTCCTCCGTACAGATCATCAATCGACTCGCAACAGCCGTGTCGGCATTCGCACCGAGGATGGTAGCCGTCCACATCCTCACCGCGGCCGAACGGTTGTTCAAATTCTTGAGGAGGGCAGGAAGATGGCGTGCTACGATTCCGGAGTCGGCGATTCTCATGAGAGCATACGTCGCCCACGGAGCGGTCAAATTATCTCCGATGAGGCGGGCCACAAACTCGGTCGCGGTCGAATCCTTTACCTTTCGGATCGCAAACCGTGCCACGGATAGCGAAACAGCGCCCTGAAGCATTTTTGGCATCGAGGCCCCAGCCACGATGAGCGATCTCAGATCCTCGATAGTCCCGCATTTCCCCAGCGCCTCGAGCACTGCCTCGCGGCTCCGGATATCGACTTCGACCGGCAATCGCGCGAGAAGAGGGGTCGCCGCCTGCGCTCCCCCGATCTGACCTAAGGCGAACGAACAATTCCTCCGCACAATCGGATCAGGGTCGGTGAGAAGGGGAAGAAGATGGGAAATGGAAGCAGTATCCTGGATATTCGCTAGGGCGATCACCGCCCGTGCGCGCAGGCCTGGATCGGGCGACTCGAGATAGCGATAGAGTTTTCCGTCGGATATCGATCGCGAATTCTGCAGTAGAGCAAGCTCGTCGATGATCTGCGCATCGGCAAGGCCGTGCATGCTTGTGATTGATATCAGGACAAACGCCAGGAGCCGAGGTTCGAAAATCTTCATAAGGTGGTTTGGATTTGAATTGATGTTTCTGGAATATGAC
>CAYYHS010000074.1:0-9214 GCA_964471785.1 uncultured Chitinophagaceae bacterium | reverse complement strand
TGCACCGTTCGACGATCTCCTGCTGAAAATTCCACGCGAGGAGGAGCAAATGATCCACCCTGGCATTCTGCAGATCCTTGATGCCCGTGATTCGCATGCGCGATCCCGGGGTGTAGTAATCCCACTTCTTCGGGTTATCGTCGATTGCAATCGGAACCATTTCGTTCGTGATGCCGAAGCAATTCACAAGAGTGTTGCCTTTTGCACTCGCTCCATACGCCCACACCACTTTTCCTTTTCGACGCTCGCCTTCCAAAAGTCCCAGAAGTTTCTTCTTGTTCAGCAGAACTCGTTCTGCAAACAATTTGTACGGTTCCTTCAACGTGATTCCGAATTTTTTCTCGCGGTCGAGATACGTTCCAACATTCTCAGACACAGGATAGTCATGTGCCCTCGAAACATAGATGCGCGTCGTTCCGCCGTGAAGGTGCTTGAAGTATTCCACGTCAAAAACTTTCATGCCGTACATTTTCATCAGGTGGTCGGTCGGAGTAACGCCGATGTAGGATAGATGTTCGTGGTACGCCGTATCAAACTCGTTGTTCTCTATGAAATCCAGCACGTAGGGGTATTCGATCACGAAAATACCCTTCTCATCAAGGCAGGCGGCGACCGCCTTGACAAATTCGTGGACGTCGTCGACGTGCGCGAACACGTTCGTTGCCGTGATAATCTTTGGTTTGCCGGCCGCCGCGATCACGTCGCGGGCTACTGCGGTCGACCAGTAGGTGTTCAATGTCCGGATACCGGCTGCGTTTGCTTCCTGTGCGAGGTTTACGGCAGGGTCGACGCCGATGACCGCCATTCCCGCATCTTTGAATTTTGACAACAGACATCCATCATTGCTGGCGATGTCCAGAACAAGGTCGCCCGGTTTGCACCCCGCACGGCGGGAGAGCGTGCCGGCCATTTCCACGCAGTGAGACCGAAAGGTCTCGGTCGTTGAGCTGACGTAGAGATAGTTCCGGAACATGAGTTCGGGATGGACGACTTTTGTGAGCTGGCTCAGTCCGCATGTCGTGCAGACCTGAATGGCGAGTTCCTCGCTAAATTCCGGAGCGGAGAGTTCCTCCGCCTTCAGATATGAATTTGCGAGAGGCGTCTTGCCAAGATCGATATATTTGAAAAGCGTATCGGAATTGCAGACCCGGCAGCGGGTTTGTGATTTTGTCTCAAACATTGTGACGTTCCTTTTAGAAGCTTCCTCGATGAAAGTCGTCTTTCGGCGAGCTCACGACCTGCATGATCGCTCCCTTTCCGAGCGCCCAGCTTATCATAGAAAGCGCGACGGCCGGGCCGATCAGAATGAGAGTAAGAAGGAGGTCGAGTACTCTGTTGGCCGTCAGAGGGTCCAGATGCATTAGGTATCGCGTAAGCTTATTTCTATTGTTGAAATGGCGGTTCAGAATGCTCTGAACCCAGCCGTATGGATCGTGTTCGAACGAGATATAAGACACGCCCCGAATCTGAAGCCCGGCCAGTGTCAGTGTATTGCGCAGAGCTGTGGTTGAAAAATGGAACAGATGCCGTGGCGCGTCAAGATGAAACCAATATGGCAAAGAGTAACGTGCCTGCCAACTGCCGAAATTGGGCACCGCTATGATGAGTTTTCCACCGGGCCGAAGAAGGTTTCTGCACTGCTTCAAAACACTGAGAGGATCATCGAGGTGCTCAAGTACCTGGAATAAGATCATGAGGTCGAACTTATCGCCGGTGGGTACTTTTTCGAGCCCTCCGACGTAAACGGGAAACCCCAAGTTTTTCTTCACCTCATCCGCCATTTCCTGGGTTCTCTCCGTACCGACAACTTTCCATCCATACCCGCGCAACGCGTCGAGCATCAGCCCATCGCCGCATCCCATTTCGAGCGCCGAGCCGCTTCCCGGAAAGAATTTTCTCCATCGGTTGACCTGAAACTTGTACAACGACTTCAGAATTGCCGCCACCCATTTGTTGTACCGCCGATACTTGGCAGGATAATACAGTTCCATGTTCTCCGGCTGCGGGGAAGTGAACGCCACCTCGCATTCGTCGCAACGCATAATGGTGAAGCCCGTAGAGGTAATATAGTCTTTCACATCCGTGAAAGATTCTCTCAGTCGGGTCGAACCGCAAATCGGGCAAACTTCTTTTTTCATTCAGACTCTTCGTTTCTCATCGCATCTGCATCGGCCGGGAATTGAGGCGATCACTTTCGCAATCTCATCGCCGAATCCGGCAGGTTGTGGTGGCTGCTCTTCCAATCAATAATAAATACCGGACGCGAGATACTGTTCTTATAAATCCGGGCAAAGTAGAGACCGTAGATAGTCAAGAGCGATATCGCGTACACCATGTCAAAGATGACGAGGGTCTTGAACAATCCGACGCCCGAACTGATCAGATCAATGACGAGCAGGAGTACGTTCAGCGCGATGAGGATGGGCAAGAAATAGAACGCAATCCGCATCGGGAATGTCGATGAGGTGAGGATGCCGCCACCTGCGAAAACGGTCATCCTCCAGATATTGTAGTGAGATTTTCCCCGCACGCGAGATTGTCTGTCGTATTTAATTCCGATCCGCGAAAAACCGGCATACCCGATTTCGGCTCTTAGAAACGGGAAGGTGTTCTGGTTATCGACGATGATATCCCGCACATGTGATGAGATCAGCGCGAATTCGGCCATATCGAGAACGATGTCGGAATCGCCCATTATTTTCAACGAGCGGTAGAAGAGTCTCCGGAGTCCTGTGATCACCTTTGGTTCCGGTCTTCCTTCCCGAAGTCCGTAAACGACGTCGTACCCTTCTTTCCATTTAGCGATGAATTCCGGCACTAACTCCGGCGGATCCTCGCAATCGACATCGATGGTAAAGATTCCATTCCCGCTGGCATACTTCATTCCGGCGAGGACGGCCGCCTGGTACCCGAAATTGCGCGATAGGCTGAGGACCTGCGTCGAACGATCTTTTGCGCGCAGCTGCTCGATGACGCTCAGGGTTTTGTCCGTAGAACTATCATTGATGAAGATAAGTTCGAAATCAAATTCCTTGCGCAACGGGCCAATCGCGTTCTGCAAACGAGAGTAGAACACGGGCACGCTCTCTTCTTCGTTGTGGACGGGGCAAATTATGGAAAACAAGGTTCTTTTTTTCATTGAGGCGTATTCCGTTTATCGAAAAAGATGGAGTAAATCTTTTGGAGCTTTTATTTGATCTCCGGCACTTTTGTCCAATCATAGCCGATTGCTGGATCGTTGTGCGGGATCCGTCCTTCATCGGCGGCGTCGTATGTGTGAGACATGACATAAAACACATTCGCCGGTCCGCTGATGCATTTATACCCGTGCGCGACGCCCGGCGGTATGCGCAATACGCGCGATGGCTGATTGTCTCCCATAAACATTTCCATCGTCTCGCGGAACGTCGGTGAATGCTTTCTCGTGTCATGCAGCGCAACTTTCAACACTCCGCCTGCAACATACCACCAATCTATTTGTATATGGTGCACGTGCCATGCTTTAGTGACTCCCTGGTATACAACCGCATGGCTAAATTGTCCAAATCCTTCCTTGAAGAAACTATCGCTCACGCGGATCACCTCTCGAAAGAATCCCCGCTCATCTGCGTGCGTAACCAAGTCCTGAATAAAAACGCCTTCGATCATTTCGAGTTCCCTCTCTATAGTTTCCATCTGTTTGGCTGCCGTCCCCGGTCCACGTACGGCTGTTTAGAGGTCGAGTCTTATTTTTTAATCGATAGACCTCCCAACGTGCCCGATCGAACTATTGCATGGTCGGGGCGTGCAGATTGACGACGATGAAGCGTTCGTCGCTGTACGCAACGGGAAGTGCGCTAACGTTCTGATGCAACAAGCTTTTTCTGAAAATCATGAAATCGATATGCTCTGTTTCGCCAAGCCTTCGTAAATCGGCAGGGTTCAATTCGTAATAGCCCCGGGTGTCGTACTCTCCGCGCTGCGGAAATTTTGTCCCCAAGGCAAGAATCCTGTGATGACCCTGATTGTAAATCGCGGCATCGAGCGAAAGTTGGTTTACCTCAACGAGGGTGATGTACAAACCCCGTTCCGCCGCCAGGCGGAATCCGCCAAAGTCATCCCAATCATCGGGACAAATCGCGAAGAGAGACTGCTGCGGTGTGGCAGTTCGCGCCCATTGCACGAGTGCAGCGGAGGCAGGGGGCGCATGATGGATGAATATTCGCCGGGTGATCCCTTCAAAATCCGGGATAAACGGCGCCTGCCTATCGTTGATGGAAATGATAAGGTTGTGGATGATAAAGACCGTGAGGACTGAAAACGCGATCGTTGTGGCCCTCTGCCCTTCAACCATCGCCTCGCGCGGTACCACAGTTATCCCGGGGTCATTGTAAAACACAACGAACAGAAACAGAGCATAGAGGACGACGGCTCCGACGATCAAGTCCTCGGTCAATTCTGCATGTGCCGAGAATATCGGAAACTGCACGAAGGCGAAAGCTAAGAGCAAAAGGAGCGCAACAGGGACCATTGACGCAATAACATACCGCGGCCGCGTCGTGCGAAGGGGGGATAACCGGATCATCAATCCGTAGGCTAGAAGCGCCATTGCATCCGCGGCAACCGCGAACTTCATCGGAAGAATGGATGAAAAGAAGAGCAGGCATACTGCAGCAGACATCTCCCACGGCGACCACCATGATTGCGACGAAGATCCCTCCTGGAGTTCACTGCGCCAGCGCCGGATCCCGTGAACGACCACGACGAAAATGATAGGCTTGATGAAGTATGTGGCGCGCAAAAGGAACATCAGCAGAATTGCCGTGTTCTTTGTAACGTATGAATTGAAGACATAGATTGCCATCAAGACAAACCAACAGGCAAACAAAGTCCAGACCGTTTGACGTTTCCATCCATCGACGTAGCGCGCAAACCATACCGCGCCGGCGAGATTGATGAAAAACCATCCGTAACCATCCCGCCAATAGTCTTCCACAAAGACATGAAGCGCATAGAGTCGTAGCTGCGAGTAGAAATCGTATCCAACGTTTGAGAAATTGGACGTCAGGTGCGCTAGGATGTAGACAGCGTTCGGCAGACCGAGAAGCGCCCCGCAGCCGATCATTCCAACGCGCACGCCAAGGGATTTCTCCGATCTAAAAAATATCCCTGTCGCAACGGCGAGTCCCGTCAATACTCCGACATACGGATGAAGATCGAAGACAAACCCGCTCAGCAGCATCGATGCAAAGAACTGTCTCCGCAGGAGGAGAATAATTGCGGCAAGGGCGAACGGCATCGCCGACAGAGCGGTAACAAAGGAAGCTAATGGAACCGCTGCTGCGTGGAGCGAACCTCGCAGCGGATGCGCGACCGCAATGAAGGCAAGGACGAGCGCTGATGAAAGAAGATCATTCGTCAATTCAAGTGCAAGATACCAGAGAGCGACGAAGGTGAGAAACAGAAAGAAGAGAAAGAAGCACTGCCACACGACATCGACGTTGGCATTGAGCGAATAAAGAAATCCCCCAAGATATTTGTAGAGATAAAATGGAGCATGGATTCCTGAAGAAACAATCAAGTCATACGGTGAGTATGTTCCCGGGTGTGCGAGTTCTTTTCCGATAGGAAGCCCTGTCAGCAAGTCGCCGTTCGACGGGACAGCGCGGTAGAGGGATTGATAGACAACGCATAAAAGCGAACAGAGGAAGCCGATCAACGGTACCGAACGATGATTCTTGGAAGGTGTCAATAAAGCCATCGAAGAGCTTCAGCTAATTGAGGATGAAAGACCGGCGATTGGGGCGCCGTAGAAGACTTCTTTGCCGTCCTCGCGTTCGCCCCGATTATCGGGGTGAATTGTCCTGTATTCCCGCGGAACGGACAGACTTTGCCGGCGCCATGCGTTTCATTGATCGCATAAGATACAAAATAAAAGACCAGATTTCTATCAGAATATGCACAAACAAGCAGGAAATTCCGATATTGCCGGCGCAACGAATTCTTGAAATTTTCGTATATTAAACGGCAAATACTAATTCCAGGTACTCCGTGAAATATTTCGACGAGCATCCAAGGTTTGTCCGGCTCCTTGTCTGCATTCTGGCGCTCCTTCTCTTCTCGTTTGCTGGCATCAACTTTTATCGTTACGCCAGCACCCCGACGGACGAGAATTGGTTCACCAATTCCCCTTCGACGCTCTACGTCGTGAAGAACATTTCCGGTATCCTTCTCAAGAAAAATCCGCACAGGGTCTTTCAGACTTCGTCGGACTCCGGGAAGGATTCGATTGTGGTCGGCGATCTCTTGTTGCTGGTTAACAATCAGCGGCCGGCTTCTCCGGCGGATATCGACGCGATCGTGAAGAGAGCTGCTGGGGATTCGCTGGACGTGAAAGTGGACCGCGCGACCTCCTATGCCGAGATGCTCTTCCGTGTCCCGAAAGTTGCTATGGTATCGGCTGCGGCAAGAACGATTCCTCCTACAGCGTATGTGTTCGATGTGATTGAGGGCGGGGCTTCCGACCGTGCGGGAATGAAAATCGGCGATCTCATCATCCACATCAACGGCCATGGATTCAACGACGTTTTCGAGGCGGATTCGATAATGCGACAGGGTCAGATCGGGAAATCGATCGAGTATGAAATCCTCCGGTCCGACCGCATTCTGACGTTGAACGTTGTGCTCGCTTCATTCGGCTTTCCCATTTCGCTCCTCGTGCTCTTTCTCTCCGGCCTTTTGTATATGGGAACGGGGACGTTCTTGTCCCTCAAGCGCCCTCAATTAAAAGCCGCTCGGCTGACCGGACTTGCTCTTCTCTTGCTCGGATTCTTTATCATTTCAACTTTTATCCAGCGGGATTTCTCGACGGATTTCTTCGTGCGAGTACGGGGTTTGGCAACGCTCTTTTCCATTTTCATTGGCATCGCCTTGAGCTTTCACAGCGGACACTATTTCCCGAAGGAAAGACCTGAACTCATCTCTCACGCATGGCTGAGTTTGAGCATCTATGTTCTGGCGGTTGCCGGTATTACTTTGACGCTTATCTTCAAGCAATCAGTGGCGCTCTATTGTCTTGGAGTGATGCTTGTCTTCATCTTGGTTACACTTGTATATTTTTGGAGGGATTCCAATCCGGAATACCGCAGGCTCTCGCGGATTATTAATTGGACATTTTCAATATCTCTTCTCGCTACCATTGGCCTCGGGCTCCTCGCCAACAAAACGAACACTCAGTCATTTATCGGGTACATGGGAGTTGTCCTGGCTGCGATCCCCCTCTCGTACGTCTATTCAATCGGACGGTACAGGCTCCTCGACATCGACCTCCGGGTCCGCCGAAACATTCAGTACTCGATCGTCTCATGGATCTGGGTACTGCTCATTGCCTCCGTGTCGCTTTGGATTCTTATAGAGCTTCCTCAGGCCAAGATGAACTTGCCGAACTTCCGGCTCACGGGCACCTCGATCGAAATTCTGAAATCTCCGGGGTTGCCCGGACAGCAAGTGCCGATCGAGAAAGCTCTTCTCATGGCGATCGCGGCGGCCTTGACGGTCACGATAGGATTTATCGGCCGAAGAGGACAGGAAGGAATCGACAGGCTTTATGACCGAGCACGGTATGACTACCGGCGTGCGGCGAACGAGTTAGCGGAAGTGATGGGAACAAAGCTTGGAATGGTTGATTTGGCGCGAGGCATCGTGGAGAAGCTGGCTGAGATTATGAGGTTGAAGCGCGTGGGAATTTTGTTTTTCCGTGACGAACGGCACTGTTGCTGCTCACAGACGCAGGGGTTCGACGGTAAATCATGGAAGAGCTTCTGCATGCTCTCGGACAAGAAGCTGATCGAAACGATCCAGGGATTTAACGGAGAATTCAGTGTCGACTACCTGCCGGGGGAAATAAAGGAGAAGTTTGTCGAGGAGGAGTTTCACTACGTCGTGCCGGTTCGATCGAAAGAGAAGCTCATTGGGGCTCTCTTCGTGGGCGAAAAACTATCCGAGTCGACGTTTCGGCAGGAGGATCTCGAACTCCTTTCGTCGACGGCGAAACAAGCATCGGTCGCGATTGAGAATGCCTTTTTGTACGAGGAACTCGCCGAGCAGGAGCGAATCAAACACGAACTCGACATCGCCCGGCGGATTCAGGAAGGGTTGCTGCCGAAAAAGAATCCGTCGTTGAAGGGGCTCGACGTCGCAGGCGTTTCGATTCCCGCCATGTCTGTCGGCGGGGATTACTTCGATTACATCCAACTTGGCCCCAAAAAACTCCTTGTTGTTGTGGCGGATGTTTCGGGCAAAGGAATGTCAGCGGCGCTCTACATGTCAAAGATTCAGGGGATGGTTCAATTGGCGGCGCACATGTACAAGACCCCGAAAGAAATGCTCGTCCACATTAACCGGCGTATTTTCGAAGGGCTCGAGCGAAAAGCGTTCATCACGATGATTCTGGCCTACTTCGACCTACAGAAGAAAGAAGTCCGTATTTGCCGTGCCGGGCATAATAAGGCTCTCATCAGGACAAACGGAAAACTGCACTTCCTTAACGCGCACGGTATCGGACTTGGGTTGGAACGTGGAAAGATTTTCGAGGAGGAACTGCAGGAGATCAAGAGGCCGCTGTCGAAAGACAATATCTTCGTTTTCTACACGGACGGTCTCACCGAGGCGATGGACGACAAGAACAATCAATTCGGTGAAGAGACCGTTCATCGTATCGTCGAAACAAGCTGGAAATACAGGGCAAAAGAGTTAGAGGAATCGATCTTGTCGTCGGTTGACAAATTCCGCGGGTCCGCAGAACCGCACGATGACCTTACTCTTGTGGTGGTGAAAACAACTTTGTAATTTGAGCGAATATCAAACCAGCTCCTCGCAACGCTTTTTAATTCTTCAACCTTGTCGTGTCGAGTCAACCTTCGACTCGTCCCGATAAAGAACATCGGGACTCGCTCAGGATGACTTCCATCCTAGAAAACCATCGCCTGCAAGCATCTGTCCGTCCGATTCTGATGTGCTAGGCCGTCCTCCGCGCTTTTAACGCAAGAATCAAATCACAAACTTCTCTCACACACCCCTCGCCCCCTTTTTTCTTTGTTACGTAGTGGGCACCTTTCTTATTCTGGTCAGTCCCGTCTGACGGTGTTACAGCAAAGCCTACCCGCTTCATTACTTCCAGGTCGTTGATATCGTCTCCGATATAGGCAATCTCCTCCCATTGAAGGGAATGGCGCTT
>CAYYHS010000073.1:0-9301 GCA_964471785.1 uncultured Chitinophagaceae bacterium | reverse complement strand
TTGTCATTCCCGTCCCGTATAAAGCACGGGATGAACTCCAGCGGGAATCCAAACATTGCTTTTTCGATCTCAAAATGGATGCCCACTGCAGCCTGCCCCGGGCTCTGGCCCGGGGTGGGCATGACATGCTTTTGTTCAAACTGAGACACTGCCAAGCCTTAGGTAGTGATACAGCTTGGATGCCCGCTAGGAGCATGCGGGCATGACACATCTCGGGGTTCGTCATTCCCGAACGTTTCTATCGGGAATCCGTACGTCCCGAAAATTACATTATTCAAACTGTAGCAGCACCAAGCCTTATTATCCGTTGATTTTGTGGGCGTTATTCGTTATTTTTACCAACTGAATACATTTATCGTCACCAATTCTTGTTCATATAGGAGAAGGAGCTTATGCAATACCGCATTCACGCTGTTTTCCTCTTCATCGGGTTTGTTACTGCACTGTCTTTTTCGGGTTGTGGTTCACAGCAGAGCGCCGTTGTTGCGACCATCGGGGGAGAGAATCTTACCCTCGAACAGTTTAACGCCTTGTACGAAAAGAGCAACGGCGGAAAAGATGCCTCCCAAAGAGCCACGGTCGAAGACCGGGAGAAGTTTTTGGATCTGTACACTACTTTTAGATTGAAAGTATTTGACGCATACGCACTCGGTTATCAGCATGACCCCGGCATCCTCGCGGAATTGCAGCAATATGAACAAAATCTGGCCGTCACATATTATGTCAACAAAGAGATCACAGAGCCGGCACTTCGACGAATGTATGAGCGTCAGAGCGTGGACTTGCGTGCGAGCCATATCATCCTTCCTATGCCCCCCAACGCTAGTCCCCAGGATACCCTGCAAGCGTATCAAAAGGCAGTGAAGATTATCGATTCTTTGAAAAATGGCCGCTCGTTCGAGGAATTGGCATTGAACAATTCGGGGGATCCAAATGTCAAAAAGACCAAGGGCGATCTCTATTTCTTTACCGGTGCAGTCATGGTGCCGGAATTCGAAGAAGCAGCATTTTCCGTTCAACCGGGAGAAATCGTTCCATATCCTGTAAGAACCCGGTTTGGGTACCACATAATAAAAGTGACGGCACGCGAGCCGAACCCCGGAACAATTCGTGTCAGTCATATCATGAAGCGGTTGACGGCATCCTCGACTCCGCAGGACTCGGCAAAGGCTGAAAGTGAAATGGAGGGTTTACTCGATTCCTTGAAGCGCGGAGCCAAGTTTGACGATCTTGCGCGTAAATATTCGGACGATAACTACACTAAATCTCGTGGAGGAGACCTGGGGCTTCTGACGCGGGGGAGGACGGTGAAGGAATTCGATCAGGCGGCATTCAAACTTAAAGCGGGGGAAGTCTCGGGGATCGTGAAATCGCCGTATGGACTCCACCTGATTCAGGTTGCAGAAGTGCAACCGCATCCCACCTACGAAGATGCGGAGCAGGAATTACGAAAAACCTACCAGACGAGTCATTTTGAGACAGACTATAATGCATGTGCAGCGAAACTGAAGAAGGGGTACATTTTTTCTGAATCGCACGAGGCGGCTGCTGCGTGGAGAGCGTCTCTTGACTCGCTCAAGATGCGAAGCGATACTACGTGGGACACTTTGTTCACACCCCAGACGCGCGGAAAGGTTTTGTTCAGTTTTGCGGGTCAGAACTTCACAATTGATTCGGTCATTCATTTCATCAAGGCGGACCCGGAACTTGAGGCATTGCCAGTCTCAAATCCCGTCTACCTTGACGAGTTACTTGAGAAGGTATCAAACAAACTGGTCATCACGTTTAAGGCAGAGACCGTGGAATCGACGTTCCCGGATTTTGCCGGAACAATCAAAGAGTACGAAGAAGGAAGCATGCTTTTTAAGGCGGAGCAGAATGCCGTGTGGAACAAGATCGTCGTCAACGACTCCACGATGCATCTTTATTTCGATGCACACCGCTCTGAGTATACGTGGCCGGACAGGGTAAATCTTCAGGAAATTTTTGTTCCGAAGGACAGCGTGGCAAAAGTCGTGACTTTTCTTTTAAAAAAACAGCGCCTGCCGTTCGATTCCGTTGCGGCCCAATTTAACTCGCGGCAATCGACCAAGGCAAACAACGGAGTGTGGGGATTGATGCCTGTGTCGACCAACGCGTTGTATGAACAGGGCTGGAAAATGAATGAAGGAGAGGTTTCCGAATTCTTCCCGTACGAAAATGGATATTCGATCATCAAAGTCCTGTCAAAAGACCCTGCCCGCAATAAGACCTTTGCCGAAGCGGGGTCCGAACTCTCGAGTGCCTATCAGGAGGCTGAATCGAAACAAAAAGAAAGCGAATGGGAAAACTCCCTCCGGCTGAAATATCCTGTCAAAGAATTCAGAGAAGTGCTTGAGAATTCAAAGGCTCAGCCGTCAAACAAATAAGGCCTCTAGTGAACTTCTCAGCTATATGTTTTGGGTTGAGTTGTGCTCTCGTCATCTCCTCCTGTTCGCAACACGCGGAGCAAACGCAGGAAATTGCCCGGGTTGACGATCAGTCTTTGACGTCGGAGAAAATCCACAAGTTCTTTGACACGACGTCGGGCATCTCCGAAATGCAGGTGAGGATGTTCGCGCGGCAATGGGTGAACAGCGAAATCTTGTACCAAGAGGCGAAACGGCAGGGACTTGACCATTCCGAAGGCGTGTTGCAGAATCTCGAAGATGCCAGACGCCAGCTAGCGATCAATGCGCTTCTGGAAAAAGAAGTATTCACGGAAACCGCTCAGTCTATCTCGAAGGACGAGGCGACGATCTATTTCAGGAATCATCTTGACGAATTCGCCCTCCGGGACGATATCGTCCAGATTTCGTTGGCCGTGTTTACAGTGCGGGAGCCGGCTGCATCTTTTCGAGAAGCGGTTCTCGAGGGTGGAGGTTGGCAGACCGCTATTGCCGCAGCCCAGACTCCGGGTGATGGAAAAGTGAGCCTAGTAACGAAGACCGACTCCGCCTTCTTTACACAGGCGACGTTGTTTCCGACCAAACTCTGGAAGGTTACCTCCGCTCTCGGCGTAGGGGAAGTTTCCTTTCCGGTGAAGACAAGCGCAGGCTATTTTGTAATTATGCTCCTCGGCAGTTTTCAGCATGGTGCAACCCCACCGATGCAATATGTCCAAGATGCGATCAAATCAAGGCTTGTGATGCAGCACCGGCAGGAACGGCTGACAGAGTACCTGGAAACTGCCAGGAAAAAACATTCAGTTCAATTTAATCTCCCGGGCGTCGCACCCGACCGCGACACTGCTGCACAATCCGGAGAATAGCTGTGAGCAAACCTCAATGAATCAACCGAAGAACCATCGTTTCATTTTCCCGCTTGCTCTGTTGTTCGGGCTCAGCGTTTTTGCAGAGAGCCAAACCGTCATCGATCGCATTGTGGCCATCGTGGGAAAAGAAATTATTACCCTCTCGGATTTGAATCTCACGATTCAGTCGATGGCAATGCAGAACAGGATCGATCCAAATGGTCCAGGACTGCGCGACAAAGTGCTCGATGGAATGATCAATGAAAAGCTAATTTTGGCCCAGGCGATTGAGGACAGTGTCGTTGTGACGAATGACGAAGTAACGGACCGGCTGGACAGGCAAATCAAAATGCTTGTTCAACAAGCAGGTTCGGAGCAGCGGTTGGAAGAAGCATACAACATGCCGATCACCAGGATGAAGCGGGATTTCCGCGAATTGATCCGGAACCAGCTCATGGTCGAAAAGATCCGGCAAACGAGGCAAGCTTCTCTTTCAGTAACTCGACGCGAAGTGGAAGAGTTCTACGACGCTCACAGGGACAGTCTTCCGACTATTCCGAAAGAATACGAGCTCAGTCACATTTTCATTAAACCCAAACCCGACACTTCCGTTATCCAGGCCGTGCTCTCGAAGGCAGCGCTTGTTCGTGACAGCATTCTTGCCGGAGGAGACTTTTCCGCTTTTGCCAAACGCTACTCGGCAGACCCTGGCTCTGCGTCGGCAGGTGGCGACCTGGGATGGTTCCGCCGCGGCGTGTTTGAGAAAGAGTTTGAAGAAGCTGCGTTTTCTCTGAAGGACAGTGAGATCTCACAGCCGATCAGAACAACGTATGGATATCACGTTATTCAACTTGTCGAGAGACGCGGAGAATCTGTTCATACACGGCACATCCTCTTTTCCATACAGCAATCCAAGGCAGATGATGATTCAACAATTTCACAACTGGACCGATTGCGCGTGCGCACGCTCGCCGGAGAAAGTTTTGCCGCCCTTGCGCGCCAGTATTCAGAGGACCAGGAGACGAAAGATATCGGCGGAGACCTCGGAAAGATCGGCGTCGATCAGATAGAAGCATCGTTTCTGGAGGTTTTGAAACCGATGAAGCCGGGAGAGATCAGCGAGCCGGTAAAAGTCCCGATAGGTACTGCCTACGGATATCATATTGTCTGGGTCCGATCGATCTCACAGGAACATGCGATGAACCTGAACGACGACTATCGCCGGTTGGAGCAATTTGCGCTTCAATTTAAAGTGAATGAAAACTTCCAGAAATGGGTCGAGGAAATGAAGAAGAATATTTACTGGGAGAAAAAACTGTAGCCGAGGAACCTTCCGAATGTTTATTGATTCATCTGTCAAAAAGTCTAAGCATCGAGCCACTTCAGATGGAAATCCTTCGGAAGGTTTTTCAAGTTAGCGGACCACTTACGGAAATCTTGCGGGTGAATGCGTTTTTAGGTATATTAAACAAAACAACACACAACAGTCAGGAAACAAAGGAGTAGGATGGCACAACATAAATCGGCAATTAAGCGTATTCGTTCATCTGCGAGAAGAAAGACTCGAAACACCCATCAGGAATCTGCCTTAAAAACGGTTATTAAGAAAGTCCGGCAGGAAAAAGAGAAGGTAAAGGCAGATGCGGCGTTGAAAGAAGCGGTATCTCTGCTCGACAAATTGGCCCAGAAAAGAGTGATTCATCCCAACAAGGCGTCGAACCAAAAGTCTAAACTCACCCGGCTTGTCAACAAATTAAAGTGATTTCCTCCAAGCGGGGTCGCCTGACCTCGCTTGTGTTATCCCCCATCGAAGAGCTTCGCCTGTAATTCCTTTATCCGCTTTTCAAACCGTTCCCGTTCCCCCGGCTTTGAGAGAAGAAGAATCTCGTACGCCTGGATTGCTGCTCCATATTCGCCCTGCGACGCGTAGATCTCCGCCAGCGTGGGAGTGATCACCGTTGAGTCGAGCGGAGAACTTTCTGCCGGCGAGCTCTTTTTGGATTCCGGCTCCGGCGGAATGATGCGAGGAGCGCTCTCCAACTTTGCGGCAATGGAATCGATTTCCGCGGCAGGCGGAGTCGGAGCTGGCACCCGGCCTTCAAGATATTCGTCGAGCGAAACAAGGTTAGCCCCAGCCAGACGCTCCGAGTGTTGCTGTATATAGTCGTCTACTCCCGGGAGCTCGGCGGGTTCTGCGGTCGGCGTTTCAATCTCGGGAGTCGAGTTTTCGTAAACATGAGTCTGTGGAATCTCATCCACGAAAGAAACTGTTTCGGCAGCGGGCAACTCGGCGCTTTGCTCCGGCAAAGAAAATTCTTGAGGCGTCCCCTCTGTGGCGGGAGTCGTCTCAGGAAGAGGAGGGTTTACAACTGTGGGTTCTTCAATTGCAGCGTTTGCCGGGTCTTCTACTGCGAACGGAATCTCATCCAGAAGTTTCCGGGCCACCTGATTGAACGGAGCGAGATGGAGTGCCTGCGAGAACGCGAGCCGAGCTTTAGAGTTTTCGTTGAGTGCCAGATAGCATTTTCCTAGGACGACAAAGCCTGTCGCGTACGATGAATAGGCCTGCACACCCGCCTCACACAGCTTTAGCGCCTCAGAAGATTGGTTCTTCGACAAATAGATGTCTGCAAGGCGGGCGAAGAGCGGAGACTGCGGGTTGTCAGAGAGTTTCTGGGAAAGAAAATCTATGTCGAATTCTGATAGATCCATGAGTGCGCTGAAAGAAAAAGAGCCGACAGGACATCGTCGGCTCTATAATAGCTGAAGAAGCAATCAAAATCAAGCGTGTGCTGCAGCGGCCGCTGCATGGAGTTCCTGATGCGCTTTTTGTTTTCGCGCCTGCCATGCTTGCTGGATGGAGAGATACGACACGAACCCAAACCCCATCAGAAAGAGTAACTGAAATGGGATTGCTGCAATTTCCAGGTAGTACAGCGAACAGATGACGCCGAAGAGACAATACAGAGCAAGCGCTATCTCGATAAGCACGGTCCAGTCAAATTTCACCGGCACGTACTTTTTATCCAGCCATGAATCCTGTTTCAGCTTGATGCTGTACTTTGGAGTCCGCACAAAATCACTCTTCCTCCTGAACAAACCCTCGATTACCGCCTTGCTGTTGTTGACGGCAAATCCCATGCTTCCTGCCATGAACAAGGGGAAGAGAAAAATTCGTCTTCGCCAATCAGAGTAAACATCTTTCTGCGAGAACATATAGAACAGAAACGAACCGATGAAGGCAAAAACAAAGATGGACATCATGTCGAAGTATGCTTCATATCCTCCAGCGTGCTTGATGAACATCAGGGGGAGGTTAAGGATGCCGGCGATGAGGATGAACGGAAAAACAATGTTATTCGTCAGGTGAAGCGTGGAATGCCATTTGAGTTTGAACGGCAAATCAGATTTCCAAACCGCGGGCAGCATTTTACGAGCCGTTTCAATCGCCCCTTTTGTCCAGCGGAATTGCTGGGATTTGAGCGCGTTGATTTCCGACGGTAATTCTGCGGGCGACGTAACATTCTTCAGGAACTTGAATTTCCAGCCGCGTAATTGTGCACGGTAGCTCAGGTCGAGGTCCTCGGTTAAAGTGTCGGAATGCCAGTTGCCGGCGTCTTCGATGCAAGATTTTCTCCAGACGCCTCCGGTTCCGTTAAAGTTGATGAAGAAACCCGCCTTATTCCGGATCGACTGTTCGATGACGAAATGACCGTCGAGGGCCATCGCCTGTGTGCGGGTGAGGAGCGAGTACTCCGCATTGAGATGTTCCCAGCGCGTCTGCACCATGCCGATCTTCTTGTCAGCGTAGAAATGCGGAAGCGTTTTGAGCAAGAATTCTTCACGAGGCACAAAATCTGCGTCGAAGATCGCAATAAAGTCTCCGCTCGCCCGTTCGAGTCCTTCCTTGAGGGCGCCGGCTTTGAAACCTACACGCGAGCTGCGGCGGATATGCTGGATGTTGTGCCCCCGTTCTTTCATTTCCAGTACGATGGACTCGACAAGCGCCACCGTTTCGTCTGTGGAATCGTCCAGCACCTGAATCTCCAGCTTATCCGCTGGGTATGTCATTGCGCACGACGCTTCGATAAGGCGCCGAACAACGTAGAGTTCATTGTAAATCGGGAGTTGCACCGTGACATGTGGGAACTCCGGCAAAGGAAGATTTTCCGCCTCCTCCGTATCCCGGTGCTTGAAATAGTGGAACACCATCACAAAACCGTGCGAGCCGAACGCGAAGAGAATGAGAAGGGAAATAAAGTACGTAACTAAGATTATATCATTCATTGTTGTTGTCTTTCAACCTCGTAGAATTGGATTATTCGATATGTCCTTACCATCCCGAGACAGTTTCGATCAGGATGTCTTCTGTCACTTTTGAAACCGCCTGGTTCAGTGCCACGGTTCGCGTTTCCGAACCGAGGCTGTACTCTCCCCAGTTTGAAAAATCTTTCTCCCAGACTTTTTTTCGCAGCTTTAAGTCCTGGTACACAACGTGAACCCGAACCGTAATGCGTCGCGTTGTGACTTGTTCCCCCGGCGCAATCACTCCCGGGGCATCTTCGACAGTGACAATCGATCCATCCAAGATCGAATCTGCCGTGTTGCGTTCCGCGACTTCAAGACTGTTGTCGTTCGTGAACAGGTTGACGAGGCTCTGGGTTAAACTCTCCCTCAGACTCGGTTCACCAAATCCGCTCTGGTCCTCGAAGAGCGGAATCGCGATCGTCTTTAGATGCTTTGGGACCGACGATCCTGAAAACGAGTATGCGCAACCCGACAAAACGATCAGAATCAAGAGACCAAGAACGAGTGCTGTCGACCGAACATCACGACAAAATTTTTCGCTGTGCGGTATCCCTTGTGGCATCCTTACTGCAACCCGTATTCTTTGATTTTTCGGTACAACGTGCGCTCGCTGATCTTCAACGCTTGCGCCGCGAGCCGTCGGTTCCCCTCGTACTTTTGCAGCGAGCCGATGATCATTCTGCGCTCCATCTCCTCCAACGAAATATTTTCTTCTTCCGACGCTCGTGGGTGGACAATAGCTCCGTCATGGATCTCTGTTGCGTTTCCGGCGTCACGCCGTACAAGGGCGGTCGAGCCCCCGGCAGCGTTCACGAGCAAATTCTTGACGTCGACAATATCTGTTTTCAAATCAACGAGGGCCCGATAAATGAGTTCACGCTCGGCGAATTCTGCCTGCTTGGGTACATAGACGGGCAGGTTGCGGTCCTCGCCGTTTGTCTGCGACCCCTTCAGATACTTACGCACATCGTCGGCGGTGATCTGCCTTCCGTTCTCAATGACCAGCATGCTCTCGACGACATTTCGGAGCTCGCGGACGTTGCCAGGCCAAAAGTACTGCGTCAACAACTCCATCCCCTCGTCGGTGATGCCGAGAAAAGCGATTTTATTTTTTTCGGCGACATCTTTTGCAAACTTGTCAAAGAAAAGCGGGATGTCTTCGCGCCGATCCCGCAAAGGAGGGATGCGGACATTGACTGACCGCAGCCTGTAGAAAAGGTCGGGGCGAAAATGTTTCGTGTACACCTCGCGTTCAAGATCCTTGTTGGTCGCGGCAATAACACGGACGTCAACTTTTTTTGCTGTCGAAGAGCCGACGCGCATGAACTCGCCGTTCTCGAGGATCCGAAGAAACTTTACCTGTGTCGCAAGCGGAAGTTCGCCGATTTCATCGAGGAAAATTGTCCCTCCATCCGCCAGCTCGAAATAGCCTTTGCGGGAATCGCTTGCACCGGTAAACGATCCCTTTTCATGGCCGAACAGCTCGCTTTCAATAATGCCTTCAGGTATGGCGCCGCAATTCACGGTGACCATCGGTTTATGTGAACGCCTGCTTGCTGTGTGAATTGCCTGTGCGACAATTTCCTTTCCTACCCCGCTCTCGCCGGTGATGAGAATGGTGATGTCGGTTGGGGCGACCTGTTGGATCACCTCGACGATTTCCTGAATCTCCAGCGACTGACCAACGATGTTATGCTCTCGTTGAAAAGTCGTCCTCTCCAC
>CAYYHS010000072.1:4100-9319 GCA_964471785.1 uncultured Chitinophagaceae bacterium | reverse complement strand
CTTTCTTGACATCTTCCATCCTGGGATAGAATCCGCCATCCTCCGGAGTGACAATGACCGGCACGCCGTAGACCATTTTCACCATCTCCGGGTAGCTTACCCAATACGGGGCGAGGATGATCACTTCGTCCTGCGGGTTGACGATTGAGTACAGAACGTTGAAGACCGATTGTTTGGCGCCGGCGGAGACGATGACGTTCTCCGTGGCGACAACCCGGTCGTAGTTCTCTTCGGTGTATCGGACAATGGCTTTTTTAAGTGACGGGATGCCGTCCGTCGGTGTGTATTTGATATCGGCCGTGCTGAGCTTCGCAGCGGCGCTGAGGATTGCGCTGATTGGAGCTTTGTTTCTCGGCTCACCTGCTCCGAGGTGAACCACTGCTTCGCCCTTTTCTCTCAGCACCCGGGCTTCTTCGTTCAGCTTCAATGTGGGCGATTCAGCGATCGATTTTGCAAGCTGGCTGACGCTCATGATGTGAAACCTCCTTTTGTGAAAAGATGTGGGTGTACCAAAGGATAGGCTTGCTCAATTCTGATGCCAATATTGATTACGCAGATTGGTTCAGATGCCGGCGCAGATTCAGACAAAGAATAGGCGCATTAAGCTATATCTTTTGGTCGACCCATTTCTCATAACCTTAATAAGTAAGGCCGCCCAACGTTTAATTCTCAACAATGCGAAGTTGATTTGATTATCGTTAGCAGAAATGACAAAAAACAGATGCCGACACTTGCTATTTATACTGTCGGGGCATGGAGAGATGTGAAACAATTGGATAAGTCGGTTTCGCTTGCCGGCTGTCCCGCCTTCTCAATGATCTCGAACCCTCGAGGAACTCACTTTAGCAAGAGCATCTTCTTCACATCGACAAATCTTAATGTCGGATTGGCAACCGATACTGCCTCGATCCTGCAGAAATAAATCCCGCTCGGAGCAACTGCATTCCAAGCCACCTCACGAAAACCTGGCGCTTGCACAGCACTTACTGGTTCCGTGATCAACTGCCCTAGGACATTGTAGATTCGGATGCGAACGATGCTTTGGAATGGCAGCGCATATCGAATCACCGTTGAAGGATTGAACGGATTTGGGTAATTCTGACTGAGCTCGAAGCGTTCCGGGATACCTGTTGATGCGATCGCAACGCTTGTCGCCGATTGGCCAGATCCGCTCACCAGCACGGTATCGGGGGAGGAGACCGCATTGCTGATGATGACGATTTTCGCGCTCGCAGAACCAAGTGCCGCGGGAACAAACCGTAGTGTGTCGATCAGAGAGTGTGCAGGTGCAAGACTGGCCGCTATCGTCTGAACGGAAAAGGGGCTCCCCGAGGATATGATATTTGTAATTTTGAGAGTGTCGTTCCCCTTATTTGTTATCGTCAGTGGCATATCCTTGAAGCCACCTATTGTGACGTTGCCAAAGGCGATAATTGTTGGCGTCGCGCTCAGGGAAATAATGGCGGTTGAATCGGGAACAAGTCCCGCCTTCACCGCAGCGGTGTACCAGAGATTGGCCAGATCGACCGTGGCGTCCTGAATTTGATTTTGTGTCATGGCGCCAGTTTTTGCCCATAAGGCAGTGTAGTAAGAGTTGCCGTAGCTAGCGTCGATTGATTTCGCGTAGGTGTCGGCATGCAGAATGGAATCAACAAGGCCGTTGCCGTGTATGACGAAGACGAAGTTCGTATCAATCGGCACCGGAATAAAGTGAACCGACTTGGCGACGATGGTAACCTGATTCAGATAATTGTAATTTGCCAGCATGGTCGATTCATACCTCGAGTGAATACCGTTGTTGCCCGACTTCTGACCGTCGTAATTGCTCGTGACGTGGAGCGGTTGATGAGCGTCGCCGACATAGTGCCCCAGATCGGCGGCAAACTGAAGCGCCCTTACCGAATCTCCCCTTCTCAGGCAATTCGTTAGAGAATCAAATGACCAGATAATCGCCCATGGCACGGTTCCAATGCTGGTCACCGTGCCAAGCCCATGTTTCGCTACCAGTGTGTCGTAGTTATGCGAGAGATTTCCGGCAGCAAACTCAGAATAATCTTCTATGTCGATGAAGTGCTTTGGCGACTCAGTTGGGTCATTATTCTTTCGATTGTCGGCATCGGCCGCATGGTCGCTGATCCACTGGATGTTTTTCGCAAAAAACGGGAATGACGGCGGCAAGTGTATCGCCGCCTGTTTGTTGATAAACTTGTGCGTGGTACCCCCCCAGCTCCATGCATAGGAGGAACAAATTACTAACACCATTGCTATATTAAGATATCTTCGCGCCATCACTTCTCCTCGGCTTCCTTAGTTTATTTACCTTTGCTTCAGCTTCCCACTCTAATTATTGCTGAACAAATCTATCTCATGTTTCACCAATGTCATTTCTTACATCTTACATCTCATATCTTACATCTCACATCTCACATCTCATCTCTTACTTCGCTACTCGAATCCCTTTGGCCCGCAACACTTTCGCCGCTGCCGCAGCAACCTCTTCAGACTCAAACGAAAGCCTGAACGTGCCCCCCTGCCCTTCGCGCACTTTCATCAACTCGATATCACTGATATTAATGTCTGCAAGAGACAATGCCGAAGTCATCTTCGCCAACACCCCCGGCCTGTCGTCCACCGAAACGAAGAGGTCGTGGAGCGAGTGAAGGAAACCCTTCGAATTTCGCGGGATTGAATCGCGAAAAGTTTTCGCGCGGAGAAACTTACGTTCCACTGCGGAGAGCGATTTCTTAGAAAGCTCCTTTTCAAGTTCCTTAAGTGCCAGCTCATATTTACGAAGGACGGATTGGACCTGATCCTTGTTCTGTGCGAGAATGTCTTTCCAAATCGGAAAAGGGCTCGAGGCAATCCGGGTCATGTCCCTGAATCCTCCCGCTGCAAGCTGGAACAATGCCGGGTTGCGGACGTTATTCCGGGCCGCGAAGTCCATCAGTGCTACCGCGAGAAGTTGAGGAAGGTGGCTGACAGCTGCCGCAGTTTCGTCATGCCGGTGTGCATCCATAATCAACACACGGGCGCCGATCCTTTTCAGCATCGGAGCTAACCGGCTTATTCCGCTCTCTTTCTTGCGTAGCGGGCACAAGACATACACTGCATTTTGGAATAGCAGAGCATCGGCATACTCAATACCGCTTCCCTCCGAACCGGCCATCGGATGGCCGCCGATGAAAATGCCGCCGGATCGAAAATATTGCTGTGCGCACGACTGTATTACCCCCTTTACACTCCCGACATCCGTGACGATGGCGCCCGGCTTGACGAGTCTGGATATTTCCGGCAGCAGCTTGAGGATTGAGCTGACCGGCGTGCATACAAATACGACATCGGCGTCGGAGAGAGCGTCCCTGAGCGAAGAGGCCGCGATCTCTATCGCCCCCCGTTTTTTTGCGCGACGGAGCACATTCCGGTTATCGAGCCCAACAACCGTTACCCGCGGGCTTGCAGCTCTGAGCGCGAGTCCGATAGACCCCCCAATAACGCCAAGGCCGATGATTGCAACGGTAGCAGGTATGTGAGAACGATCCATTTAGGGATGAAGGATGGGGGATGAATTAGGAAGTAAGAATTATGAATTAAGAAATATGAACTTGAGGAAGATGTCCATTGGTATGTCGTGCTTTTCTTCTTAATTCTTAATTCCTACTTCTTACTTGCTCTTACGCGATGCTCCGGCCTATCGCCTCGGCAATGATGCGAATTTGCGTCATCAATTCATCGAATTGTTCCGGGAAGAGAGATTGCGCGCCGTCGGACTTGGCATGATCGGGGTCGTTATGGACCTCGACCATAATCGCGTCGGCCCCGGCGGCCACGGCAGCCCTGGCCATCGGCGTTACTTTGTCTCGTATTCCTATGCCGTGCGACGGATCCGCAACCACGGGAAGATGACTCTTTGCATGGATTACTGGAATTGCGCTGATGTCCATCGTATTTCGCGTTGCGGTCTCGAAGGTGCGAATACCTCTTTCGCACATGATCACCTGCTTGTTGCCGCCGGACAGGACATACTCTGCCGACATGAGCCATTCTTCAATCGTTGCCGACAATCCGCGTTTCAACATGATCGGCTTGGAGGACTTGCCGAGTTCTTTCAGGAATGTATAATTCTGCATATTGCGAGCTCCAATTTGGAGCACATCTGCATATTGTTCAACGAGTCCGATCTGATTGCTGTCCATCACTTCCGTTATGACCAAGAGTCCGAACTCATTCGCGGCGCGACGCATCAACTTTAACCCCTCCTCCCCCATTCCCTGGAACGAGTAGGGAGAACTGCGCGGCTTGAAACCGCCTCCCCGAAGAAACTTGGCGCCATGCTCAGCAACATGCTTTGCGATGGTGAAGATCTGTTTCTCACTTTCGATCGAACAGGGGCCGGCCATCACAACGATTTGCTTCCCTCCGATTTTCACCCCTTTGATATCGAAGACGGAACTCTCGGGATGAAACGATCTACTGGCAAGTTTGAACGGATCGGTAATCCGGTACACATGGGCCACGCCGGGGAGCAACTCGAGCTGGCGTGTGTCAAAATCCGGCTTTACGCCGATCGCTCCGAGCACGGTCTGGTTGATGCCGGTCGAGCGATGGACATCGAAACCGAAATCATGCAAAACCTTGATGATGCGTTCGACATCGGGCTCGGTAGCATGCTGATCGAGTACTACGACCATGATTGTTCCTTTTGCTTTGATGGATTGACGAATATCTCCGAGTGAGGAGACAGAATACAGGAAACAGGATTCAGGAATTATTTCGCCGAATGCCGTTGGAGTAAGCTTCAAGGAGCTTACTGACCTCCTCACTCATGTCTTCGAGTTCATTTGTTTGACCGTAACCAAGGTCTTGGGATAATAACAAGTAATATCGACATTCCTCAAGCGATCCTTGGGCGATATTCACAAGCGCAATTTATCCGCGATACCTCGTTTCTTAAATCCTTCTGCAATATTTGCTGCGATTGACACTACGGATCTCCTCATTTGAGAAGTTAATCCGTAGGTTTCTACCCTAGGAAAGTCTTCAGTGAACCGATAAACATTTATAACTAGCTTGTGCGCTTTCTGCCAAACAATTAGTTCCTTAAAACTCGTCGCTCCCGTGCGATAAGTCATTTGTCTTCCCCCTATTCTTTACTGTCTCCTGTATTCTGTCTCCTGTCTCCTACTTCTTACTCATATCTATCCAACTTGAACCTCTCCCCA
>CAYYHS010000072.1:0-4000 GCA_964471785.1 uncultured Chitinophagaceae bacterium | reverse complement strand
CTGTCTCCTGTCTCCTACTTCTTACTCATATCTATCCAACTTGAACCTCTCCCCAAGATACAGCTTCCGAGCTTCCGGGTCGTTCGCAAGAAAATCCGCAGTTCCGGCTTTCAATATTTTCCCTTCAAAAAGCAGGTACGAACGGTCGGTAATGGAAAGGGTCTCGTGCACATTATGGTCGGTAATCAGAACACCGATACCGCGGGCACGGAGCCCTTTGACAATCCTCATGATCTCTTCGACGGCGATCGGATCGATGCCGGCAAATGGTTCATCAAGCAGGATGAACTTAGGATCGGTGGCAAGCGCCCGTGCGATTTCAGTTCTTCTCCGCTCGCCCCCGGAGAGTACGTAGCCATTGCTTTTCGCAAGTTGGGTAAGCCCGAATTCCTCGAGCAGCATATCGCAGCGCTCAGCCTGCTTCGCCGGAGAGAGTGTTGTCATTTGCAAGACCGCCAGCACGTTTTCCCGAACCGTCAGAGTCCGGAATACCGAGGCTTCTTGAGGCAGGTATCCGACTCCAGCCTTCGCGCGCTTGTACATCGGCAGGCGTGTGATGTTCTTTTCTTCGAGGTAGACATACCCTTTGCTTGGTCTGATCATTCCTACGATCATATAGAATGTCGTGGTTTTTCCTGCGCCGTTCGGTCCCAGCAACCCCACGATCTCACCCTGCTCCACCTCAACCGAAACGTCGTTCACGACAGCCCTTTTCTTATAAAACTTGACAAGGGACTCCGCGCGAAGCTTAATTCGTACATTCTCCTCTTGAACGTTCCACTCGGAAGCGGATTCGTCCTCAGAATTTGAGAAAGCAACACTCTTTTCTGTCATAGGCTCTTCAAATTAGGAAAGATCGATTTCATTGCCGGACGGTCGCGCCTGAGCAGAAAGCCGTCAAGGTTATACTTGTTTTCATCCCGTGCGATCATATTCTCCGAATAGTAAATGCCTTCGATGCCTTTCACGATACGAATCTGGTCTATCTTCCCAGCGGCGAAGGTCATCGTAATGGCGTCTCCGCTCGTTTTGTTGCATCCATTCGGATCCTTGCCGTCATAAAGAAAATAGAGACTGATGGCGTTCTGGTCAACTTCCATCCGGTCGAGCTTGTCCTCCCGGAAAAAAAGCTCGATCTTCCTTCCGGTCAGTTGATTGTATCTGGAAGGATACGTGCTATCGCTCAAGGAGAGGGCAAATGTCCTCCCCTTGATCGTCGCCCTTTCAAGCTTACCATGAGAAAGATGGAGCGAGATCGAGTCGCCTGTTGTTTGGTTGTCTTGGTACCATACGATAGGTTCTTTTCGCATCTCAATGAGATCCTTCTGGGTGAAGTATCGGGCCCACCCGCATTTCGCTGACATAGCTCCGCGCACCATAGCAACACTGTCGGTAACGATCAATCTCTTCGTCGAATCGTCGTATGACTCCATGACAATGCTTTTCACGGCTAGTGTATCGATCTCCCCCTTCGACGAAGTGTCGATTTGCATCATACGCGGGTGCTGCGTCACTATCGTGTAACGCGTGGAATCGAAGTGCTCCAGATACTCTCCGTAGATCCTGATGTTGTTCGCCGAATTGTCGACCCTCACGTTATGAACGGCGATCGCCTTTCTTTCTTTTTCGAAGTACGTCATCTCATCGCTGTTGATCGTCGTCGATGAATCGATCACGCGGACGTTCGTGTGGAAGAACGCCCGCTTCTCTTCGGTAAAGTATGTGCCGAAATCGGCCAGGAGAATCACGTGCTTCGTTTCGAGTCGTACCGCCCCCTCGCAATCGGCCTTCTTCGAATCTCCATAGTACATCCCCCGCCTAGCCGTCAATGTCACCGTGTCGCGCACAACCTTCACTCTGCCGATCAACTCCACCTCGTTGAGGGAAAGATGTTGGACGGCACGGTCACACCATAGGAGCACATTACCCTGAACAAGATGAACGTTCCCCGTGAATTCGCGGAGATCCTCCCCGTTCACATTTCTTCCGCTCAAAACATCAGCGTTCTTTAGAACGATAATTTCTTTTTCTTGAGCCATTGTGACAGCGGATGAACAGGAGATCACAGACAAGAAAAAGGATACTCCGAGGAACAAGTCGAGTAACCTGCGCACACTCGCGATCGCCTTCTTTGTCGCTGGGAACGTCAATTGAATACCGATTGCTACCGTTGTTCGACTTCGTCTAACAGAACTAATTCGAAGTTATGTTCTTCCCGCTACTGCGGCTTTGCAGTCCCGGTCACACGAAAAATCTTGTAGTTCTTCAAATTCTGATCCGACTCGAACCCGTGTCCCTGCAAGTTTTCTTTCGGGGATGTGATCGTGACGAATTCTTCCGAATGGATGAGCTGACGCTGGTTATCCCAGAAGAGCTTCTCTGTTTTCACGACAACCCCGCTGTCCGAGACGACCACCACATTGCCTATTGCTTCCAAATTGTTCGTCGTCTCGTCGACCTTTCCGGTCTCGGAGGTCAACACCGATGAGTGCACGCCGTGCTCGTCAAAAAAATCAACATGGACGCCTTTGTCGAGCGAAGTCTGTTTGGATCCTTCATATTGCGAGATGTGTCCGGCCTTCAGGATAGCCTTGACGACACCGGAATCGGTGAACGTGACCGTGGAATTCCAGCTCTCCTGAGTCGGGAGCGCCGCGCCCGAAACTCCGCCGAGCACGGAGGGCTTGATTTTCTCTGCACAGCCCGGGCCCACGAAGAACCCGCAGACGACGATGATCGGCAATAGCATTCTCACTTCGTTACCCTTGCTCCCTCGTGGCAAGTCCAGCCTTGACCAAGTCGTGGATGTGAACCATCCCGACCGGACGGTGTTCTTTGTCGACGATAATAAGCTGAGTGATTTTAAAGGTCTCCATCTCTTGGAGCGCAGAGGCGGCAAGAGATCCGAGCAGAATCGTCTTCGGATTCCTCGTCATCACTTGCTCAGCCGTCACCCCGGCAACGTCGGTTTTCTTTTGAAGGAGCCGTCGCAAATCCCCGTCCGTGATGACTCCCTGCAGCGTCCCGCTGGCATTGACGACGCACGTGGCGCCCATCCGCTTGGTCGTCATCTCAAGAATGGTATCCCTGAGGTTCGTCGTGAGGGATACTTCCGGCACATTCGAGCCATCGGTCATCAGTTCTTCGATTTTCAAGAGAAGGCGTTTCCCGAGGTTTCCGCCGGGATGGAAAAGAGCGAAATCCTCCTTGCTGAAATTTCTCTTCTCCAGCAACGTGATTGCCAGCGCGTCTCCCATAACGAGAGTGGCCGTAGTCGAGGATGTCGGGGCCAGGTCGTGCGGACAGGCTTCCTCCGCCACCGAAATATCGAGAACGACGTCCGATTCCTTCGCGATCCACGAGTTCAAGTTCCCCAGGAGCGAGATAATCGGGACACCGATCCGTTTGAACATTGGTATCAGCTGACGAATTTCTTCCGTCTCGCCGCTCTTGGAAATGCAGATCACGACATCCTCGTCCCGAACCATTCCCAAATCTCCGTGAACGGCATCCGAGGGATGAAGAAAAATCGAGGGAGTGCCGGTGGAGTTCATCGTCGCCACAATTTTCCTGGCGATGATTCCGGATTTACCCATACCGGTAACAACGATCCTCCCCTTCGCTTCGAAGATCACCTGCACCGCACGCTCAAACGAACCGTTGATCTTTTCGATGAGATCTGCCACAGACCGGGCTTCGATGCGAACAACTTGTTTCCCCTTTTCTATTTCGAACGATTGAGTGCTCATTTTCTGAAAAGAGTTAACATCGATTTAATGATAGACGGCCTCTTTGGAAGCGCGAGGACAACTGTCCCCAGGTCAACCTTCCGTCTCAACTTATTGTAGTGGACAAACGCCGCGGTAAGGTCGGCGTCGGAATAGAGATGAAGGAATTTGAAAAGATTGTCCGCAACAAGGGCAACGTTCGGGTCACGGATATTCTTCTGGAGCATCAGCGCGTTGTGGAAATTTGTCACCGGGATGAGATGGTTCACGCC
>CAYYHS010000071.1:0-9321 GCA_964471785.1 uncultured Chitinophagaceae bacterium | reverse complement strand
CGCACAACGTCGTTCCTGTCGAAATAGACAAAGTCGATCCCTTCAACATCTTGCAACACCTCCTGTATCTGCACCAGCCCCGATGTCGTCTTTGTTGGAAGGTCGATCTGAGTGACATCTCCCGTGATGATTGCCTTTGAACTATTGCCGAGGCGTGTCAGAAACATTTTCATCTGCATCGCCGTCGCATTTTGAGCTTCGTCGAGGATGAGAAAAGAATTGTTCAGCGTCCGCCCCCGCATGTATGCCAGCGGGACAATTTCGATGATGCGTCGTTCGAGGTACGTTTTCAGTTTCTCGGAGGGAAGCATGTCATCCAGCGCGTCGTACAACGGCCGAAGATAGGGGTCGACCTTTTCCTTCAAGTCGCCGGGAAGAAAACCGAGGCTCTCCCCAGCTTCCACCGCCGGCCGTGCAAGAACAATCCTGTTCACTTCGCGATTCTTCAGACTGGCAACCGCCATCGCCACGGCGAGATACGTTTTGCCCGTTCCGGCTGGACCGATGGCAAAAACAATGTCGTTCCTCTGCAGGCGTAGGATGTATTCTTTCTGGCCGGGGGTCTTCGCCTTGATGATGGCATTCTTCGTGAAAAGAATGATCGCATCCATCTCGTCTTTCGGCACCTGCGCCCGAAGCTGCGAATGCGAGAGTGAATCTACTGCGACGAGATCGAGGACGGTATCCACGTCGTTTGAGGTGAGAGAGCCGTTCTTCGTGAGAAGAAAGGTCAGCTCTCTGAAAATGCGTTCGATCTGTTGGATTTCCGAGGCTTCCCCCCGAAGCGTGATGTTCTCCCCACGTACGATAATGTCTGCATCGAAGCGGTCTTCGATGAGCTGAAGGTGGCGATCGTTAATCCCGAGAAGTGAAAAAGCATCCACCCCCTCGATCTTCATTTTTTTCTCTATCGTGGTGTCTCCTCCTTTGCTATGCCCCGAAAAAGAAAAGTCCTTCAACCCGAAATAGATCGGGGGAAGGACTTTCCCGTAGATGACAACTCAACAAGAGTTCTGTTCTGCTCCTTACTTGTTACCGGCTCGCTTCTTTGCGAAGTACCGGTGTTCGGCTTTCTTCTCTGCATCCGTCAGCGGTCCGGCGGTCGGAATTTTCAGTCGTTGACCCTTGCGAATGATATCAGGGTCTTTGATCTGATCGCGGTTTCCTTGCCAGATCTTCGGCCACATGAACGGATTATCGTAGATATCTTTCTTCTTCGAAATGTTCCACAAGCAGTCGCGGTTTCTCTTCCACGAACCGACGACGTAGGTCTTTTCCAGGCTGGCAACGAATTCCGGTTTCGCGAGGGCAGCCCGCAGTCCGTCGATCTTCTGCTGGAGTGCGACGAGGCGATCATGATTTTCCTGCAATGCAGCGAGCTTAGATTTCTTCATTTCGTCGAGCTTTGACTGCACCGAATCGACCTCGGCTTTACGCGCATAGAGATCCTGGTTCGAGAGACGGGCCAATTCGTTCACCCAATTCTCCAAAGCTGCCAACTGCGCGGCAAATGCCTTTCGAAGCTCTTCGCTCGAGCCGGTCAAGTTCTTCGTCTCGGTATTCGTCGATTCGATCTTTTGATTCAACGAGGCAAGGAGAGCTTTCAGACTATCGACATCTTTGTTCAGTTGGGCAAGAGTCTTCTTCAGGTTGTCGCGCTGTGTCGTGTAGTCGGTAATTTGTTTTTGCCATTCTTCTTTCGTCATCTTCGTCTGAGCGGAAACAAGCGATGTTCCGAGTGCCAGGACGATTACGACAATGAAGTTCAACATCATTAGTCTTCTGAAATTCATGTGGTACTCCTTGGGTTTAATCATTGCTGGCTTTTCAGGCGTTCACGCGTAGCATCCTGCTCCTTCATCGCCGCCGCTAGTTCTGCCTGTTTATCGGCGATTTGCTTTTGCAGACCTTCTTTCTCGGCCTGTTTCGCATTCACTTCTTTTTGCAGCGATGCAACTTCAGCCTTCAATGCTTCCAACTGCGCGAGTTCGTCTTCACTCGGTCCGCTGCTGCAACCCACAACGACGAACGCCAATGCGAGGAAAGCCGCACCAAGATAAAGTTTCAAAGCTCTCTTCATGTTTTTACCTGTATGCTGTAGAATTGAAAATCGAAAAATCCCTACTCATTGCCTTAGAAAAATAGCGAAAAGGGTTAATGAAGTCAAGGGAAAAAAAGGAGCCTGCCCGTACATCCTCACCCCACATCACGATTGAGGCGAAGCCTCGGGACGTAATTGAACTATCCTAAAAAGATTTGATCCAATCATGCGTAGGGCAGACATTACTGCCTGTCCTACTAAGAAATAAACCCTCTTTCCGCAAGACTGGTGAACATCCCTCCTGCGATAATGAGGTGATCGTGCACCGGAATTCCAACAACCTTGCTCGCCTCGACGAGTTGTTTGGTAATGGCGAGGTCTTCCTGGCTTGGTTCGGGATTTCCGCTCGGATGATTATGAACAAGAATAACACTGGCAGCATGTTCAACAATGGCTTGCCGGAATACTTCACGGGGATGTGTGAGCGAGGAGTTCAAGAGACCCCGCGTAATCGTGACCTCCCTCGTGATCCGGTTGGCGCTGTTGAGATGAAGAACAATGAAAACTTCCTGTTTTAGATCGCGCAGCTTGGGAATAAGCTGTTGGGCAACGTCGGATGGAGTTCGAATGATCGGGCGCTCCACCTCCGGCGACGAGTGAAGCCGACGCGCCAACTCGAAGGAGGCCGCAATGCACACAGCGCGGGCATCGCCAATCCCCTTGAATTTCTTAAGGTCTGCTACGCCAAGGCTGGCGAGAGAACGCAATGTTTGATGTTCTACGAAGAGTGTCTTTGCGAGGTCGAGTGCAGTGACCTTCCCGCTTCCTGAACCGATGAGAATTGCCAGCAGCTCAGCTTCGCTGAGAGTCTCCGGACCCTGATTGATGAGTTTTTCCCGGGGTCGCTCCTGAGAAGGCCAATCTTTTATTTTGGTGTGGTAGAAAGACGGTTCAAGAACCTTGTGGTGAGCTTTTTCGTCCATAGTCCCCCCATGGATTTTTATTTTGTCGCGGCGTTCTTCTTATATTGCACTTCGTCGATTTTTGAAATCTTCCCTTTCTTGTACTGCAGGATGTGCAGATAGGAATTCACTCTATCTTCTGTAAAAGATATCTTTGAGTGGAAGCCGGGAAAGTCGGAGACTTTGCTCAACATGTCATTGAGCCTCTCACGTGTCGTCCCTCCGTTCAAGATTTGCGCGAGCATGAGTGACATCGCATCGTATCCGAAGAGAACATTATCCGTCGGCTGCCGTTGTGTTGCCTTCACGAAGCTGGAAACGAATTGAGTATAGTCATACGAGCTCTCAACCCAGCGATCGGAACTAAACATCGCTCCTTCGGCGTACCGCTTATTCAGGTCGAGTTCGTTTGCGTCGTTCCATTCTCCAGATCCGAGCAACTGTCCTTTTATGTTGAAGTACGTTAACTGAGAAGTGATAATTCCGATTTCACTGCTGTTTGAAATCGGACTGAAGACTCCTTGTATAGAGAAGACCGGATACTGCAAGCTATCCAGATAAAACGGCTCAGGCTGGACAGGAATGCCGAGCGAATCGGCCATCATTTTCCCGTTCTGGCCAAAGAGCCGCTGGACGATGACCTTTCCCTGCTTTTCCGCCAACGAATCGACGGCCACTTTGCGGATACCGACCGAAGCCAAACGCTTGATGATCTCGGGGTAACTTACCGCTCCCTTAAAATCTATTGACTGTTCCTGGCCGAAGACGGCTGCTTCTGCCCGCATCTCTCGGAAGAGATACCGGAGGTCTGTCGCCCCTCGCAAGTAACGTTTGTTCGAGATGATCAACGCTCCGAGCCGCATGGCTTCCTGGACAAAAGAATCGGCAATCGCACTGCTCGGTTGAAAACTCGGTGCAACGACCGCGAGGTTCTTCATCCCCAATTTTAGCACTGCGTACTGGGCCATCGCCTTGCCGCGCGTAGTGTAGTCCGGGTTGGCTTGAAAAATATACGGCCCGACTGCCGCGATGCCATTGTCCGTAGCGGTGGGTGAAACTAATGGAATCTTCCGGGAGTTAGCGATGCCGGCAACCGGCGAGACTTCGTAACTGAAGATCGGACCTAAAATCCCGACACACTCTTTGTCGTCAAGCCATGGTTGAATCTCCCGGGCCGCGACGATCGGATCTTTTTCCGAGTCCCGGACATCGATAACGACAGTAACCCCCTGCTTCGCATTCTTTGCATTGTATTCATCGACAGCGTATTTAACCCCGTCGAGGATTTCATACGCCAACCTCTTCTCGCGGGAAGCCCCTTCGGTCTTCTGCATCAACGGCAGGATCACGCCAAGCTTCACCGAGGTTCCGTTTTGAAGGCGAACGAGCAGGGACCGGGCCCGTTGAGCCGAGAGCGGATCTTCCTTTCCCGAAATAACCTCCCTGGCATGGGCCATCGCATCGGTGTAGAGTCCCTGATCAAATTCTAATTCGGCAAGATGAAGAGTCAGGAGCTTCTTCGATCTGTCCGTTTTAGCGAAATAGAGCAAGTCCTTTATTTCCTGGACGGTCAGAAACTCGGAGGCGACATTTTCAAAAATCTTCTGCGCACGAAGAAATGTCTTTTTCTCTTTTCCCGTCTCCAACACGTTCAACAACTCTCCCGCTGCATCGGGGTACCGGTTGAGCCTGTAGTAATTGATCGCCAGGGTATAGTGAGCGTCTTCGGTGTAGTTGCTCTGCGGATACGTGTCGAGGAAATCTTTCAGAAGACGAATCGATTCGCGGTAGCTGTGGAGCTGGAAGAGGGTCTTTGCAGACATGATCGTCGCCGAGGTGGTCCGCTGGTTCCGCTGAGGCAATTCCACCACCTTCTGGAATGTGAGGTATGCACCTTTGAAGTCGCCTTGCGTGTACTGCTTCGTCCCCAGCAGAAATTGATCTTCGGCGCCTTGATGAAAGACTACCTCGTCTTGAGCAACAGCCGTTGCAATGCCGAAAAGGACAAAGAGAAAAATCGGGAGGATTGGCTTCAGTCGTATCATATAATTCGTGCGGCAATAAGGACGATCGATGCGATTCGTCATGTCTTAGAAATCAGATATCCCGTTTTAGCGCTTTTACGCCGATGGAATGCGACGCAACTCCGACAATGGCAGAAAACGCCCCGACGACTGCCAGCGCATCGTAGAGCCAGTAATCCTTTTTAGGTATCTGATAATAGATGGCGTTGAATACGGAAAGGATCGGAAAAAAGAAGACACTCACGAGCAACACGAGGAGGACGATGCTGAGCAGGAACGTGAGCGTTGCTCCCTGCGACGAGGCAATGCGGATCGGGTTCTTTTCGTCGTAGTTTACGAAGTACGATCCGAGGCCGAAATTCAAACTAACGAGCGAGACGACAATCAACGCCATTTCAACCGTGGCGACCTGCGGCAGCGGCGGGAGCAAAATATATGGAATATTCGACAACACCGCCAAAGCCAGACCCAGAAGAAACAAAGGCCAAAGGACGATAAAAAACTTGGTCCAGTAGACTTTGGTGACGGCGATCGGGGAGCTTCGGATACTCCAGTAGGCATCCCCTTCCAGGCTCATCATCGGGAAGGCAAACCGAAGAGCAATAGAAGTAATCAGGAATGCGTCGAAAATATAAACGACGAGATAGACTGAGGTTCTCAACTTTGGATCCTGCAGGCCGAAATCCATCGACGTGACGCTCGAGAGAAAAACTCCTACGAGAAGCATCATGACGAGAAGATGAATCCACTGGCTCGGCTCCCGGATAAATTGCCAGTATTCCCTCTTGAGCAGTGACTCGGTCTGCGGCGACAGGCGGGACTTCGTCCGAAAACTAAATATGTTGCCCGTAAACTCAAAATTCTTAATTGAGAAAGACTTGAAAGAGAGAGATGTCAGCCATGTGGAATAGAACAGCCTGTCGCCGGCAAGAACTAGGGCAATGAACGCCGCCAAACTGGATAATAGAAGCAGGCAGAAGTATCCTATAACGGTGCTTTGTTTTCCGGTGATGTAAAAAAACAATATCTGGGAGATCCAAAAGTTGGGGAGATACTTCGAAATCGGTGGATCCAACTGTCCCAGGTAGAGGTCAACATTCGGATAGTACCTCATCACCTCGCGGACAAGGTGTATCGGGCTCGAAATAGTGAAATAGAGATAGATTTGTCCGACGTAAAACAAGACGAGAGCCGCAACGAGCATCTTGAAACTAATCTTCGACGCAAGTTTCATCAATCCCAGCAAGACGATGACCGCAGTACATCCGGCAAGAAACATGAACGGCACCAGAACGCCGAACATGACGACCACATAGAAATGCCAATGGAAGTGGAAATACGACCCGTACCCCAGCAGTACTGCGAAACCGGCAAGGAAGAGCGTGCCGGAGCTGTAAAAGAAGTTGTCGAGAAACTTGATGATAAAAATCGTGAGGTGCGGCACCGGCTTTGTAAGCATGAAATTGACTTCCGGCGACCGGTAGAGAGTCGAAAACGATACCACCATGTTCCCGAGGTTGATGGTGATGAAGAAGACGAAGAACAACATCGACATAAATCGATGAAAAAGGAAGAGTCCGATTTTAACGTTCTCAAGAAGGTACGCCGTCAGGAAGCGCGAAAAGAAAAAAGCGCCGATCGCAAACGAGCCGAACACGATGAAGGAGCCGATATTCTTGATGATCGACTGCCCACTGCGCGAGAACGTCACCTTCCAGAACATTTTGTTCTTGAAGAAGACGATATGGAAGAACTTGCTCACTTTGTCAACTCCAGGAACACAGATTCAAGCTTCCCGTCGTACTTCGACTTGTGGTGATGCAGGTTTTCTCTGGTGTCGAGAAAGATCAGTTTGCCGTCTTTGATGATCCCGATCCGGTCGCACAGCTCTTCGACCATCTCGAGACTGTGAGTCGACATGAAAATCGAGACCCCTTCCTGCGATTTCTTTTTTAGCGAATCTTTCACGATGCGGGCGCTCCGCGGATCGAGGCCCACCATCGGCTCGTCGATGATGATGGTGCGCGGATTGTGGAGAAACGCTGCCGTGATCGTAATCCGTTGGCGCATTCCCTGAGAATACTCTTCCGTCCGTTTGTCTGCCCAATCGCCGATCTCGAAATGTTCGACGAGCTCCTCTATTTGCTTTTGACACTCGGCCTTCGGCATGCCAAAGAGCCCTCCGATGTAGTAGAGAAACTCCCTTCCCGTCAACTTATCATACAAAAACGGCTGGTCTGGAATGTAACCGAAGGTCGACTTTGTCTCGATCGGTTGCTTATGGATATCAAAACCATTGATGACAATCGATCCAGACGTCGGGGTAAACAAGCCGGTCATCATCTTAATCGTTGTCGTTTTGCCGGCGCCGTTTGGACCGAGAAAACCAAAGAACTCCCCTTCGGGAACGGTGAGCGTCAGGTCATTGACCGCGGTAAACGAGCCGAATTTTTTTGTGAGATTTTTAAGTACAATCATTGTATGAACTGAATCGGTGATTGAAAATTGAAAATGGCATTACTCCCATTCGATGGTCGACGGCGGTTTTGAACTAACATCGTACACGACCCGGTTTACTCCCCGCACTTCGTTGCTGATGCGGTCGGAAATTGCAGCGATAACGTCGTAGGGAAGCTGAGCCCAGTCTGCCGTCATGCCGTCGATGCTTGTCACGGCCCGGAGAGCAAGGGTGTTTTCATAGGTGCGTTCATCCCCCATGACACCGACCGATCGGACCGGCAGCAAAACGGCGAATGCCTGCCAGACTTTATTATAGAGATTATTTTTGTGAAGTTCCTCAATAAAGATGTCGTCCGCGCTGCGCAGGATCTCAAGCCGCTCCGGGGTTACCTCTCCCAAAACGCGTATCGCCAGCCCCGGACCGGGAAAAGGGTGGCGGGCGATGAGCTGCTCCGGCAGGCCCAGCTTCCGGCCAACTTCGCGGACTTCGTCTTTGAACAATTCACGGAACGGTTCGACAAGTTTCAAATCCATTTTTTCCGGAAGACCGCCAACATTATGATGCGACTTTATCGTCGCCGACGGTCCCTTAAACGACGTCGATTCTATGACATCCGGGTAGAGCGTTCCCTGAGCCAGAAACTTTGCACCCTCAACTTTCTTCGCCTCGGCCTCGAACAGATCGATGAATGTCTTTCCGATAATTTTTCGCTTCTTCTCCGGATCGACGACGCCCTTCAGCCTTTCAAGAAAAAGAGAAGATCCATCGACAAAGTCGAGGGCAATTCGGAACTGATCCCGGAAAGTCTTGACGACCTGGGCGCTTTCGCCGCGGCGCATCACGCCATTGTCGATATGGATACAGAACAATCGATCGCCGATCGCCCGATGCAGCAGCACCGCCGCTACGGAAGAATCAACCCCTCCGCTGAGCGCGCAGAGGACCTTACCTTCTCCGACTTTTGCCCGAATCTCTTTAATCGAGCGTTCGATAAACGATTCGGCGTTCCAGTCTCCAGAGCACCCGCACAGCTTCAACACAAAATTCGAGAATATCTTTACACCCTCTGCCGTGTGAACGACTTCCGGATGGAACTGGACCCCATAGATTCTTCTTGCTTCGTCCCGGATCGCGCAAATAGGCGCGTTATCCGAATGAGCGATCGGTTCGAACCCCGCTGGAAGTTTTGTAAGCGAATCCCCATGACTCATCCACACCTCCGACGTTCTGGCGACGCCCGAGAAAATTCCATTTTCCGAATCGAGAACAACCCGCGCCCGGCCGAATTCGCGTTTCGCCGCCCGGTCCACTTCCCCGCCGAGCTGGTATGCCATCAATTGGAGGCCGTAACAAATGCCAAGCACCGGTATGCCGAGCGTGAAGATCGCAGGGTCGGAGATCGGTGCGTTGTCGGCATAAACGCTCATCGGTCCTCCCGAAAGAATGATCCCCTTTGGATTCATTTCACGGATTCTCTCGATGGGCACGTTGAAAGGATGAATTTCGCAGTACACATGAAGTTCGCGAACACGGCGCGCGATGAGCTGAGTGTATTGAGAGCCGAAGTCCAGAATAAGAATGTCAACGCTATCGGTCACTAACGATCCTTACGGCTGCATAATGTGAAGATCAATTGTTGTGCCCCTCCGACATTCAACGGCGGGGCTGCAGTAGCCCGTGAGCCGATGACTGTTAAATGAGGCTTAGATTGACTTCGAGGGAATATTCCGATGTAGGGACTCTGCCTTCCTACCCACTAAAGATACGGTACATGGATATTTTCTGCAAGTGCCGGTTTCTCGAAGCAAACATTCTGCGGAATTACTTCTTTGA
>CAYYHS010000070.1:0-9376 GCA_964471785.1 uncultured Chitinophagaceae bacterium | reverse complement strand
TCCTCCAAAGCAGGTTCGGCGTGGAACTCTGGAAATACTTTCTCCTTGCAGCGCTTATCCTGGCATTGCTGGAGATGGCCCTTGGGCGTGAATCGAAGGACGATAGCGTGTAACGCGCTGATGAGCGGGATTGAGAATAGAAATTATGTATCTTGTGTGAAAGTAAGATCACTCGTGCGGAAGCTCCTCAATGGAGCTCCCATTTGTGAATAACCATCTCGATTAGGGAAAAACAAGTCCAGAGTGAAGTCGCATATGATCGATCTAGTCAAAGATGAGAAAGAACGCGCCATCGTCGTGGGACTCGTTACGCGGAAGATTCGTAAGGAGCAGGCGGAGGAATATCTGGATGAACTCGCACTCCTGGCGGATACGGCGGGAGCTGTTGTCGTCCATAGAATTTTGCAGGAACGCGGCAATATCGATCCTGCGTTTTACATCGGCAAAGGAAAAGTAGAGCAGATTGCTCAAAGCGCAGAGGATGACAATATTTCCAGCGTGATCTTTGATGACGACCTCTCGCCGGGGCAAGTCCGCAACCTGGAAACCGTCATCAAGCGAAAGATCCTGGACCGAAGCGGACTTATCCTGGATATTTTTGCCAGTCGTGCCCGGAGCAACGAAGCACGCACGCAGGTTGAGCTGGCGCAGCTTCAGTATCTCTTGCCCCGCCTCACCGGCGCTTGGACTCACCTCTCCAAGCAATTCGGAGGCATCGGAACGAAAGGACCCGGCGAGACGCAGATCGAGACGGACCGCCGGATGATCCGCGAGCGGATATCCCATCTCGAAAAAAAGCTCGAAAAGATCGGCCGCCAAAGGGAAACTCGGAGAAGCGGGCGCAAAAACTTTGTCACCGTTTCGCTTGTGGGCTATACAAACGCCGGCAAGTCCACACTGTTGAATGCGTTGACAGACGCGAACGTCTTCGTCGAGAATCGACTCTTCGCCACTCTCGACACCACCACGCGGGCCGCGGTCCTCTCCTCCTCGACAACAATTCTCCTCTCCGATACTGTAGGGTTCATCCGAAAGCTTCCCCATCATCTTATCGCATCGTTCAAAGGCACGCTCGAAGAGGTTCTCGAAGCGGACATTCTACTCCATGTCATCGACGTTTGCCATCCGAGGTTCGAGGAGCAAATCCGTGTTGTCAATGCAACGCTCGAAGAGCTCGGCGCCGCGGGCAAGCCTGTTCTTTACGTCTTCAACAAGATCGACGCTCTTGAAGATCGCGAGCACTTGCATGAACTTCAAACCCGATTCTCTCCTTCCGTTTTAATTTCCGCTGAGAGAGGAATCAACCTCCTCGGACTTAAGGAGATGATCTTGAAAGCCATCCACCACTCCCGCGTTACCATGACTTTTTCTCTGGACCAATCGGAGCATAAAGCACTTTCTGCCCTGCACGAACTTGCCGAGATCGACGAAAGAATCTACGAAGATGGCAAAGTTACCGTAACGGCTACTGTCAGCAGCCGCAATAATGACAAGGTTAACGAAATTCTTAAACGTGCTAAGGCGACTCTTCTGGGAGAAAAAAAATCGTGAATGCGGATCTCAGAATTGCCCCTCCGGCCTCCCGTTACTTTCCATGTCCAAGGATTACCTTTACCTCATCAGGCAAGTAATTGACCGGCGACACATCCTGTTCGTTTACCCGCGGATTTCTTGACTCTCTTAGGCATAATCGGTAACTTTCTCCGTTGGCACGATTTCGATCCTCACCAATTCAATACTCCAAAACCCGGCTATGGAAAACTCAAATCTCACGATAGAGAACCTCCGTTCGAACTCTCTCTTTAAATACATCGGCGACAACGACCTTCGAATGGCAGTCAAAACGATGAGGGAAGAAACATTCAGCGCGGGCACCGTAATTTTCAACGAGAATACGCGCGGCGAGCGTTTGTATTTGATACTCGACGGCAGGGTGAAGATCTCGAAGATCACGAAGTATGGAGAAGAAACTCTCCTTGCGGTAATTGGGAAGGGAGAATTCTTTGGCGAGATGGAATTGGTCGAGGACCAGCCACGATCCGCCCGCACTACGGCCATCGAGAACACTGTCGTCGCGGGTCTCGCCAAACACGACTTTGACACGCTCGTCAAGACGAATCATATCGTTGCACTTAATTTGCTTAAGTCGGTAAGCAAGCGATTGCGCGCCACCGACCAGACGGTTGTCTCGGAACTCGAGAAGAACCTCGATCTCTCGAAGGCGCAATTGGAGAAACTCAATTTGCTCATCGATGCCGCAAAGACCGTCAACTCGACGCTGGACCTCGACAAACTCCTCGATGTCATCCTCGAAACGGCCATCAAATCGATCGGCGCCGATCGCGGAACGCTCTACGTCGTTGACGAACTGAAATCTGAAATCTGGTCCAAAGCGCATAGCGGATCCGAGGTGGTAGAAATTCGCCAACCTATCGGCAAAGGACTTTCCGGTTACGTCGCAAAGACCGGCGAGACAATTAATATTCCCGACGCTTACAGCGATTCCCGGTTTAATCCTGATTTCGACAAAAAAACAGGATATCGGACGAACAACATGCTCTGCATGCCGATGCGCAACCGGGACGGAAAGATCATCGGCGTCTTTCAGATCCTCAACAAGAAGGGGGGACCGTTTACCGGTCAGGACGAGGAGTTCATCAACGCGCTCTCCATCCACGCTTCCATTGCTATTGAGAATGCACGGCTTGCGCAAGAAATGGTGAACAGCGAACGGCTCTCCGCTGTCGGCCGGATGGCGAGCACCATCATCCACGATATTAAGAATCCGATGGGAACGCTCCGTGTCTATGCCCAGGTGATGAAGAAAAAATCGGGAAACGAAGAGGCGGCAAAACTTGCAGATGAGATGATCCACCAGGTTGACCGATTCGTGAACATGGCTCAGGAAATTCTCGACTTCAGCCGAGGCGTTAGTGCGACAAACATCCAGGAGACGGAGTTCGGGGAGGTGATGGAGGGAGTTCTGCTGTTCATCGAAAAGGACCTGACGAAACGGAACATCAAGCTTGAACGGAACCTTGGGTTCCAGGGTAAAGTAAATCTCGATACGGATAAAGCGGTTCGGGTTTTCTACAACATTGCGAGCAACGCCGCCGATGCGATGCCGAACGGCGGTTTATTGGCGGTGACCACTGAAGAAGTGGGGGGCATGGTGAGAGTTGATTTCAAAGATACTGGAACCGGAATGCCTGAGGAAGTGAAACGGAAAATCTTCGAGCCGTTCGTCACGTACGGCAAGAAGCATGGCACTGGTCTCGGCATGGCGATCGTCAAGAAAGTAATGGACGACCACAAGGGGAAGATTGAGATCGAAACCGAACTGGGAAAGGGGACGACTATGCGTCTATACTTTCCGATCTAGCGAGATTTACGCCATGACTGAGTGTCGGCCCAGGTATTTCCTCACTAACCCGCTGCACGCGTAACCGCTCTGCACGGCTCCCTCAATCGTCGCCGGTAGTTTTGTATCGGTCCAATCTCCTGCCAGGAATAAATTCTTCAGCGGTGTCGTATGGCCCGGGCGGTACCTCTGCATCTCGGGTCGTGGTGAAAAAGTCGCCCGCTTCTCCTTGATGACCAACGAACGCACAAGCGTTGCTCCCCCGCTCTCCGGATAGAAACGCCGCAACTCGTGGAGCGCCAACGCGGTGATCTCATCCTTCTCTTTTTCGACAATATCCCCGGCGGAGCTGATGACCAGCGAGAGATACTGCTTTCCGTCGTCAATCCTTCCGAAAATCCTTGACTTGTTGAAGACCCAGTGAATGGGGGAATCCAACAACGCTACAAATTCCTCTTTCATGAAATGCCGGTCGAACCAGAGATGGATCGAGACGATCGGAGAAGGAACGAATCGATCCAGCGTGCTCATCATTGGCAACATTGTGAGTTGTTCCCCCGTCAACATCCCCGGCAGGTCGAAAAACGGAACTGCAGAGATGACGGCACGAGGATTCATTGTTACTCCGGAATTCAGGGCAATCCCGGATACGATGTCTCCTTTCGTCAGGAGACGGTCAACGGACGTATTCAGGAGGACCGAAGATTGATGATGCTCAAGGTATTCGACGGCCCCGTCTACCAGGATTCCGCTTAGCCCTTTTGTTGGAATGACCATCGCCGAGTCGGCTGCGGAACCAAGAAACGCCGACTGGAGGACCTTCGCAAAGAGTGCCGCCGAGGCGACATCCGGGTATTCATTCAGAGTGCCGATTGCAATAATATTCCACAAGTATTTCCGGCTGGCTTCTGACTGATGAAGCTCGTCAAGCCATTGCGTTACGGTGATGGATCGGAGCCGTTCATCCTTGTCCGGATTCGCGAACAGAACTGCGGCACCGACTCGCAAGAGAGAGAGGCGTTGTATGACCGAGAGACTTCGTAATCTCAGCAGGCCCGCCAGCACGCCGATCGCTCCGGGCAAAGGGGCCGATTGAAGACGGAACACTCCCCCCTGTTCATCGCGGAATGATACTGAGAGTTTCTTCTGGATTTTGACTGCGGAGAGGGTGCCGATCGTTGAGAGGAATGTGAGCGTCGAGTGGTAACAGCCCATCATCAGATGCTGGCCGTTATCGGCCTCGTCGCCGGTTTCCTTGTCGACGAAGGAATAGGTTCTTCCACCGCAGTGCTGTTTTTGTTCGACGAGCAGAACAGAGAGATCGTGAGAGGCAAGGTCAACTGCGGCCGCCAATCCGCTGACGCCTCCGCCGACAACGACAACTTCGGGCTTAAGAGCTCGTTGCAGCGGCATGGGATCGGTGCGTTCTATTTTTCCACCACACTTCGATCGTGATCAGCAGTTTGGTGAGATTGATGAGCCGGATGCGTTTCGCGAAAACGTTGTACTCGGCGCGTTCGATGTCCTGGAGGATGCGGAAGTAGATCGCCTCCATAATTTGTGCGGCAAGAAAGAGGGGCTTGTCTTCTTCGGAAAGATGCTCGATAGCCTGCTTGAAGTACGAACGGACGCGTTCGCATTCAAATTTCATTAGGCCGATGAATTGCGCATTGTAAACGCCGGCAAGCAATTCTTCTTCGGTGTACCCGAACCGTACGAGGTCTTCAAGCGGGAGGTAGATCCTTCCTTTGGCTGCATCCGGTTTGATATCCCGGAGGATGTTCGTCAATTGAAGCGCAATGCCGAGGTTGATTGCGTATTCCTTGGCTCCCTCGTTTTTATACCCAAATATTTCGGTGCAGATGAGTCCGACTGTTGAAGCGGCACGGTAGCAGTACTCTCGCAATTCGTTGAATGTCGCATACCGCGTCTTTATCAGATCCATCTCCATACCTTTGATGAGGTCGTGGAAATGATGGAGCGGAATGTTGAACCGCTGAATGGTCTGGCTTAGACGATTGAGCAGCGGGTAACGGGAGTTCCCATCGATTGCCCGTTCGAATTCCCTCGACCACAAGCGGAGCCGTACGTACTTTCGTTTAACGCTCTCGTCTTCGTCGACGATGTCGTCGGTCGTCCGGCACCATGCATACACGACGTTGATTGCATCGCGCTTTGGCTTCGGCAAAAGAAAAAACGAGTAATAAAAATTACTCCGTTTGTTCTTTTCGATAATGTCGGCGACGAGAAGAGTTTCCATGTCAGCGAGTTAAGAGTGAACGTCCAAAAAGAAGAACGCGGTCAACGTTCGAGAGCGACGGCCGGCGGCGGAGAGTATCATAGTTCTGGGCTGCGATCTTCTCCAGGATTCTCATTCCACCATGTACCGTCAACCGCAGCTCCAAAGCGAATCGCTTGTCGATCAATCCCAGGAGGGGCATTCCCTCCAAAAACAACTTCCTTGTTCGATCGACTTGATATTTCAACAAAGACGGCAGCTTACCCGTTCCGGCGTTTCGCCGCAGATCTTCGAGGGTGAGACCGAATCGCTCTAAATCTTCATTTGGAATATAAACACGATTTCGCTCTATATCAACACTCAGATCCTGCCAGAAATTTGTCAATTGGAGCGCCGTGCAAATTGCGTCCGAATAGCTACATAACTCCTCGGTCGCTGAGTGGAAGAGGTGAAGAAGAATCCTCCCGACAGGATTTGCCGAATGGCGGCAGTAGAATAGTACTTCCTCGAATGTGTCATAGGTAGTTCCCCGAGCGTCCATCCTAAAAGCCTCGATGAGCTCAGTAAAGAGAGACGAGGGAATGGAGCAGGAAGATATCACCTGAGCCAACTCCTGAAAAAAGTTACTCTGGTTTTCTCCCGCGAGGGCGTTCGTAAGTTCATCCTCCCATTGGTCTAGTTTCAACAGTCGGGTTTGCTCCGAATCGCCCCCCTCGTCGGCCAGATCGTCCGCCACTCTCGCAAAAGCGTAAACTAATCGAATTGGCCTGCGAAGTTCCCGCGGAAGCAGAAACGAACCAACCGGAAAGTTCTCGTAATGGGATTGAGCCAGCAAATGAAGGGGTTGTTCCACCAAGCCACTTTATGATGATAAAACACGGTGCTTCGGCAAAAATCACGGAGAGAATATCTTCAATTGCGCCGCTAGAAGCAAACACCGTCTGACTTATTCGAATCCTTTGTCGCTTCCATAGAACTGGAATAGAGCTCTTTTTGAGCGAAGACTCACTTTTTGCCGCTTATAAAAGTTCCCCAATGTCACCTCTCTAGGTGAATAAAAGGTTGAAAAACATCTGAATCATCTTGACTCTGTGAACCTTTCGGTTTAAATTCTTTATACTTAAACAGACCTTCCTTTTACATTCTACCGATTTGTTGGGTTTCTGGTTGAGGGGAAAGGTATCTCTTATTTTCCTTTTATAGTCACAGCCGCATTTAGGAGTGTCCCATGGAGAGACCATTGCACGTACTAATTATAGAGGATGAAGAGTCATTTGCCGATGTCCTAGCGATGGAGTTGAAGGAAACCGGCCAGTATGAGGTGACGACTGCCTACAGCGGGGCCGACGGAATTGAACAGCTGAAGACTAAAGAGATCGACATTGTTCTGATGGACTTCAATCTGGGTGATATTACAGGTCTTCAGGTTTTGCAATGGATCAACGAACAAAAGATGGAGACGCCCGTCATCATGATGACCGCCGCAGGGACGGAGGAAGTTGCTGTCGAAGCGATGAAGCTGGGCGCGTACGATTATGTGCGTAAAGAACACTTGGAAATAAATCACTTTCCGATCCTTCTGCACGGTGTGTATGAACGCTACCTCTTCCGGAAGGACAAGCAGGCGAGGGAAGCGGAGCAGCGCGAAAAAGAGAAGATGGAAGCCGCTATCCAGATGTTTCAGACCACAGTCCGGACAATTGCTCACCACATCAACAACGCCCTCGCGATCTTCAAACTCCAGTCGTCGGTCTGTGAGCGCAACGTTCAGAAAATGCTCGACCCGGCACTTGCCAAGCCCCTCCTCAGGCTCGTTTCCGATTTGCGCCGGCAGGCAGAGACGATCGAATCGATCGTCCGATCGTTGGTCGGCATCTCGGACATCGTCTACACCAAGTACGCGGGCGACCAAGATATCATAGAAATTCGAAAGCAGCTCGAAAAGAACTTGGAGACACTCAAGGAACAGAAGTTGGAAATGATTCAGTAGCCCATTTTCAATCTTCAAATTTCAAACGAATATTTCAGTCGTTAGGGAAGTTTTTCTTCCCTCCTCCTTCTTCCCATTTGCCCCACAATACAGCGTTTTCCGCACAACTCCCCTTTCTTGACTCAGCACCTAAAAATTCGTATTTTTATCTAGTTATATCCGTTTTTGCATAATTAGAGCTAGAGAATGTCTGGGAATTTGAACGAACGCGAAAGAACGATTCTTCGCAGCATCATCTATAACTTCATCCAGACGGCAACGCCTGTAGGATCCCGCTACATTTCCAGAAGCGAGGGTCTCGGGTTGAGCGCCGCGACGGTCCGGAATGTCATGTCCGATCTCGAATATTTGGGATATATCAATCATCCGCATACATCCGCAGGTCGAATTCCGACCGACAAAGGCTACCGGTTTTACGTAGACTCCTTGATGGAATTGGAAGATCTTTCGGCGCGGGAGCAATCATCCATTCAGCTTCAGATCCATGCCAGCGCAGACCCCGACGAAATTCTAAGGGAAACTTCGCGGCTCCTCGGTACGATTTCGCACCAGTTGGGCGTCATCTCAACGCCGAGAGTCAGTTCTGGAGTGTTCGAAAAACTGGAGCTCGTCTCTGTTAGCAGTTCCCGTATCATGGTGATTATCTCTATCGGATCTGGATTGGTAAAGACAATCATGATGGAGGTCCACTCCGAAGTGCCAAAGAACAAGCTGGACGAAGTAAGCAGGCAGCTCAATGAACGACTTTCCGGGCTGTCGTTAAGGCAGATCCGAAGGACGTTCGCGGACAGAGTTCGCGACATGCAGAACGAGGAAACAGGCCTCGTCCGGTTATTCGTCGATTCCGTCGACAAGGTGTTCGACGAAACACGCAGCAAAGAAAAAGTCCATATCGCGGGAACGCAGAGCCTCCTGACCCAGCCGGAATTCAGCAATGCGGAAAATTTCCGCGGCATCATCGAATTGCTGGAAAACGAGGACATCATCGTCCACATCCTCGAAAAAAAGGATTCGGCGGAAGGGAGCATTTCTATCTCCATCGGTTCGGAAAACAGAGACGAAAAGCTCAGCGAATTAAGCGTTGTCACATCGAAGTACACAGCGGGCGAGATCAGCGGCACGGTGGGCATCATTGGAGCGAAAAGAATGGACTATTCAAAAATGGTTCCGCTTGTCGACTTCATGGCGAAGACCATTTCAGCCCTTTTCCGTGCTTAGAGTTCTTTTGATTTTTGATGAGGAGTAATCAAGCAGGTGAATGACTATATGTCTGAAGAGCAACGAGGTCGGGAAGAAGAGAAGCAGCAGAAGGACGATCAGCGGACGGAAGATGCTTCGCCAGGCGCGGGAGAGAAGTCCGAGGCGGCAATCCTGACCGAGAAGATTGTTGAGTTGGAAAAGCAGGTTGCCCAACTGAAAGATCAGTTATTGCGCAAGGCCGCTGAATTCGACAACTACAAGCGCCGGACCGAGAATGACTTTGCTTCTCTGACCAAATTTGCCGGAGAGAACATCATCGTTCAACTCTTGCCGGTCCTGGACGATTTCAACCGCTCCTTAAAGAGCGTCAAAGACAAAGCGGAAAACGATCCGTTCACAAAAGGGGTCGAACTGATCTACGCGAAGCTTTCGAAGGCTCTCGAGGCTCAGGGATTGAAGACGATGGATGTGATCGGAAAGGAATTCAACGTCGCTTTTCATGATGCGTTGATGCAGATGCCCCGTCCCGACGTTCCATCTCATACGGTCATAGAAGAGGTCGAGAAGGGATACCTTCTCTTCGACA
>CAYYHS010000069.1:0-9609 GCA_964471785.1 uncultured Chitinophagaceae bacterium | reverse complement strand
AATGGATGCCCGCCTTCGCGGGCATGACAATCTTTTGTCCAAATTAAGACACTACTGAAAAAACCCGGTTCGTTGACATTATCTGCAGGGTTGAATATATTAACTTGGAACGTTATTTAGCAACAGAAGAATTATACGATCGGATGCCATGGCGTCGATTACGCAGGATCGGGATTCACAAAAGAAAATCATCAGCGAGTACCTCAAGGCCGCGGACCGGTACATCAAGACGTCTGAGTTTCCAAAAGCTTTGGATGAGGTAAATAAGGCTCTCGGCGTAGAACCGAACAATATGTACGCGTTGGCCTATAACGAGCGGGTCAAGGTTGCGCTCGAGGCGTCACGTAAAAAAGAGGAGGAGGAGCGTTTAAAGAAACAGGCGGAGGAACAAAAGAACGTTGCTCAACCTGCTCCAAAGCCGCCGGAAACCGCTGCACGGGCCGCTAACGCGCCGGATGCAAAACCTCAACCGGTTCAGGCCCAAGCGCCCCAACCTGCACCGACTCCGCAATTGCCGGGCGACGACATGATCGCGAGAATAAAAAAGGAATCGTTGGAATCGGCGGAAAAGAAAGCCGACGCCCGTGTCGATGTGTTGAAGCAGGAATACGGCGCGGCACGGCAAAAATTTCAGGAAGATATCGCCCGCTTGGCAGCTGAAGCCAAGAACGCTCTCGCGGCAAAGGAAGCCGCAGAAAAGAAACTCTCCTCGTTGAGCGCCCAGCCAGGCAGCGCTGGCGATTCGTCTCCGGGCGGCGGACAACTGCTTGCCCTTCTCTCCAAGATGTTTCAACAGGCCTGGGCGGACGGTGCTCTCTCACCCGACGAACGGGCTCTTTTGACGGTCGTGAAAGAGGAATTGGGAATTTCGGATCAGGAATTTGCGAAATTGGAAAACGAAAGCGGCTCTTCGTCGTATATCGTTCATCTTCGCGACGTGTGGAAGGACGGTGTTGTAACTCCGGAGGAGGCCGAGAAACTTGAGTCCCTTCGCAACGCCCTCAAGATCTCCGCGGAGGAGCATTTCAAGCTCGAGGCTCAGGTCCGCAAAGAAATGCAGCCGAAAAAGTAAAAACCACTCTTTCATTTCCCCTGATCTTTTCTCCACTCAACCTTTTTCGCAAGAACAAACCTTCGATACAGAATTGCAGTTATCCATATGCAATTCAGTAATCCAATTGAGGCGAAAAGATACAATTCGATGCTGTGCAACAACAAACAGAGAGTCAATAGGACGGATTCCGTTCCTAACCCAAGGAATCCATCCAGACGTAATGCGGTGGTATTATCATACCATGGTGTGAGAGCTGCTTCCGAGGCTTTCTTGATCTTTCCCTGGCTCCAAACATCGATGAGTTTCATAAGTCGGTCTTGCCATCCGTAAAGAAACAAAAAGGTTCCTTGCAGGTGTACGGTTGCAATGTCCTCACCATAATCTTCTGCTCTGAATTCTTCGCTGAGACGATTGGTTTGATATTCCCGGCGGCTGTGGAGAAACGAGGTTTGGTAGAATACGTGATACGACACGCGTAGTGTCACCCCCAGGAATCCAACGAAAGCCACCAGGAGTGCAAGAAGCAGCGGCACTTGCTGGCGAACCAAGTTTACAAATATCGCTGCGAAGAGCGAGAAGGTAACCGCAAAATCCACGATCGAATCGAGAAATCTCCCCCGCCTGCTGTACAACTTCTTCGCCCGAGCGAGTTGCCCGTCCGCCGAATCAAATACATCTTTCAAATACAGGCATACTGCAGCGGCAGTGTACTGCGGCCCGCTCAACGAAAGAATCACCGAACCGCCAATACCAAAAACGGCTGCAATGAGTGTGAGTTGATTCGGCGTTATGGCGGTGGAGTATGCGAGTCGGGTGACGAGGCCGGCAATCGGCCGCTGCAGATACACATTGACAAGCTCATCGGAGACGTTGGATTTGACAGAATCGTTGTAGTTGTAGGGTTTCAGCGTCATCCTATGGGAATAGCGCCACCGCGGCTTCCAGATCTTCTGTGGTATCGATTTCAATGCAGCGGCGGAATCCTACTTCCACCGCATGAACCCGAACACCCTTGTCAATCATTTCCTGAAATGAAGCCTCGTAGAATTCATTGATGCGCTTCTCAACCTCAATTCTTTTCTCCAGCGTTCTGAACAAGGCCGTCGTGTCGCCACGGGAAAACTTCTCGATGCCGATCGATTCACCGTACGCCGAGGAATCGTCGATTGTCTTGCCGATCCGGCGAACATCGCCCTTCTCATTCACTTCGACCTTGATCTCCTCTTCTCCGAATGGCCCGTTCGTCCGGACTGCAAGACAACTTTCAAACGGAGATTTGATGAGAAGTGGAATAATCTCGTCGTCGAAGACGATGTCGCTGTCTAGAAGAAGAAGTTCGTGACCTTCAATTTCCTCCCGGGCCAGCAGAAGAGAAAACGCGTTGTTAGTGGTCTCATACTGGTTGTTGACGACGAATGTAAAATCAAGCGAGGGGAAGTTCCGTTTAAGGAAATTCTTGATTTTCCAGTCCTGAAACCCGACGACGAGAGTAAAGTGTATAATCCCTGCATGAAAAACCGCACGGATTATTCTTTCGAGAATGGACCGGTCGCCGATCTGGAGCAGACATTTAGGCGTCGTATCCGTGAGGGGCCGAAGCCGCGAAGCGGTGCCGGCAGCAAGAATCACACAGTGCATTGAACAATCACCTATTGGGAAATGAGGGCGTTTTCACGGGCGAAATATTTCCGCATCTCGCTCAACAGGAGAGCATTTTGTTCCGGCGTACCGATCGTGATACGTGCATGATTTGGAAACTCTTTCTCAGAGAAAAATTTTATGAGAAGACCGGCTTCCTGCAGATGCGCCTTGAGAGGCTCAACATCCTCGTGAGAAAACCTGACGAGAATAAAGTTTGCATTCGACCGGTAGACCGTGCATCCATCGAGACGATCAAAGAATTCGTAATACCGTCCACGCTCTATTGCTGTTGTCATGGCAATTGACGCATAGTACGCCGGATTATGGAGGGCCGCAAGTGCAAGCCGTTCCGATAGTTGATTATAGCCCAGATACCGCGCGCTGAAGGTCGCGAGCTTTTCGTACTGCTCGCCGACCAATGTGTACCCAATCCGCACACCGGCAAGAGCGTACAGTTTTGAAAAAGTTCTCAGGACAGCAAGATGAGGATATTCGAGCGTCAGCCGGGGAATGACATCCGCCGGCACATCGTTGAAGCCAAAGTACGCCTCATCGACAACAAACATCGTGGATTTACATTCATCAAGCAGCACGGTCATGTCGCTCAACGGCAAGGAATTTCCGGTTGGATTGTTCGGCGAGGCGAACAGCAGCAGCCTCGGCTTCCTGGCCCTGACGACCGAAACGATCTCGTCGATCTTGTACGAGAAACTATTTTTATCCGAGTGCATCGGATATTCGATGATCCGGCCGTCGACTTCTCCGGCGACAGCTTTATAGTACCACCAGGAATGCTGAGGAATCATCATCGACTCGCCTGGGGCAAGATAGCAATGAACAATCTGCTTCAACATATCTTCGCTGCCGTAGCTGAGGAGGACTTTTTTTTCCGTAAGACCGTATTCTTTTGCAAGAGTCTCCGAGAGAACGCTTTTCACGTCACGCATAAAGTCGCGGGAATAGTTGCTGAGTTCATCCCTCGACGCGTTGCGAAGCACATCGTAACACTCAGGCGCCGGGCCAAACTGACTTTCATTGCGATCAAGATAGATTATGGTGCGATTCTTTGTATTCATTGGTTTTGAGCACCTCCTTTACAACAAGAAATTAGCGGATCATTTGGTACAAATCAAGGAGATTGTTCCATCGACGTTTGGCTGGGCAGCGATGCCATCTCTCCTGGCCATTGACAGTCAGTCCTTTACATCGGCTGTATGAAATCGATCGGCAAACTTATGGCATCACTCATTCGGAGGCTTTCGCATTACCGCGGCAGTGAAGCAACTCTTGAACAAATGCTACGATGATCATGGCGTCGCCCATAGGATCTGTGCTGGGGGATGAGAAGTCGGCGGAGAGCCGAGCTTGCAGCCGCGATGCTGCCCCCTGAACTTCCGCCGGAAATTCCGGCACATTCATGGAGACGCGAAGGATTCCTATGTAATCTTCGGCCACCGAAGTCTTCTGTTGTATATCCGGTACTTGCCGAAGCGCGATTCCGGCGATTCGCCGTGCAGCGGTTCGGGTACGGCCGGGATGATTCGATTGTTCCGCGCGTCGAAGCTCTGCGTTAATTTCATCCATCCAATCGGCCATTGCTTACACCACAGAAAAATTCATTGTAATCCTGCACTCATCGCATCTGTTGCTCGAACAATATCGCTCATGGAGCTGGATCAATCCCTGTTGCTGGAGGGCAGTGTGAATCGGAAATTTTTCCTTCAGCAGTTGTTTTTTCATTTTGCGTATGATGAAATTATCCTCCACGGGGGGTATTTCCGCGGCAATCCGTACAGCGCGTTCATGAATGCGCTCCTTCTCCCGAACAAGCGCATAAAGACTGCAGAGCGGCAGGATCGTGTTGATGATAATCTCGTACTTGCGCGTTTCTCCAAGAAGCGAATGCCCGCGCGGAGACGATTCTGCGAACGAATAGTGAAAACTCCAGAACGGGTCTTCATCGATATCCAATAGTGCAAGGAGCCGTTTCAGCGCTTCTGCAGGCGATTCGAGTTCATCTTCGACAACTTGGAGGAGAGACGACAAGAGTCTCCGGTATGCTATTCTTCCCAGCAGTTCGCTTGCCGCTGCGATTCTGGCCGTTGGGAAGTTCGACGGGCGGGTTGGACTGAACACCCAATCGGTCGCCCGCAGAACTCCATCCAATAGAACGACTGCCCTGCCGGCTCTCTCGTTAAGAGAACGCCATGCTGAATGAAGCTGATGAAGATGTACTTTCGTATCTTGATCTTTGATGAGCTGAAGGTCAAAGCGGAGGCCGGAGACATGGAACAACACCGCCTCGATCTCCATAACGGAAAGATCTTGCGTAACAGAAATTCGTTTTATGTACGGAATGCTGACGCGTTGTGCAAGGGTTACAAACGGTATTCTGTTTTTTGAATACCCTAATCCATCCATGATGCCTTCGTAGAGAAGTTGCTGCCATCCTTCAATGTTGTGCAGGCCTAATCTTCCCATTCCGTTCCGTACAAGATCTTCATCTTCATTCGATCCCTTCGGGAAACCATTGAAGAAAATCTTTTGGCCTGCTGCAACAACTTCTCGTTGCCTCTCTTCCGTAAATTCAACAAGCCGTGTCAGCATGCTAACAGCTTTCGCTTTCATGCGATCGAGCGATAGATCGACGATCCATTGTTGGAGAAACTCGGGATCGGTGCTCGCGTTTCGCCCGGCGCAACAAAGGGGTGCCGTGCTCGAGATGTGCTCGTCGCGCATTGCATGTTCTAAAAGCTTCTCGAGGGGAGACGAAAGAAACGGCTCAATGGCAAGGATGGGAATCGACCGACCGCTTGCCGAGATGGTCACGGCATCGGAAGCTCCCAAACAATAAACAACATGAAGAACGACTGAATTGTATTTTTCATCAGTGTGGTGCGAATGGAGCTTCCAGTCGGCAACCGTTCGATGAAACTCTATATCTCCGCGGAAGATCTTGCCGTCTAGCGCGATACGCCCGTCGCGAAAATCGGGGCCGCTGTCACGGTTCAACGCACCCGGCTCAATAACAACAAGATGCCGGCCGTCGAGCGTTTCGAGCCGGTGAGCATCGAGGTACTGCCCGCTCCAGAGATGACGCAGAATGTCTTCATGAATATCGAAGAGTTTCATTCTTGCCGCTGTGAAAGGTGGAACAAGTTACCGGCGGGGCAGAAACGAACAGTTTATCGATGTGATGAGTGATTGAAGAATTTTCCCCGCCAAGTGTTGATTTCTTCCCTGAGTTTGACCGCATCCTTGCGAGCTGCGTCCGCAAACTCTTCGCCGCTGGAGGCGAAGAGTATGCTTCGGCTCGCGTTGATGATCGCCATGAATCCGTCTTTGTCGCAGCCGTACCGGACAGCCATTTCGAGACTCCCTCCCTGTGAACCAACGCCGGGTATCAGCAGCGGGACGGAGGGTGCTTCCTTCCGCACAAGCTTGAGTTCTTTCGGCTGCGTCGCCCCAACGACGAACCCGATGTTCTTTCTAGCATTCCATTTCAACGCCGTTTCAACGACTTTTTCGTAGAGAAATTTCTTGCCTACTTTCAGGTGTTGAAAATCTTTCGCTCCCGGGTTCGATGTTACGGCGAGAATAAATGCACATCGGTCCGCTGAAAGAAGGAACGGGGCGAGGGAATCTTTTCCCATATACGGACTAAGTGTCACGGCATCGAACCTGAGCCTATGGAGAAAAGCCTCTGCGTACCGCTCAGACGAATTACCGATATCTCCCCGCTTGACGTCGGCTATTGAGATAACCGACTGAGGAATCGATTTGACCGTATCGCTGAGGGCACGCCACCCGGCTTCCCCTTCCGCCTCATAGAATGCTGAGTTAATTTTATACGCGCAGACAAGATCTTTCGTTGCCTCGATGATTCGCCGGTTGAATTCGAACTGGGGACGATCGTGCCGTTTCAACGATTCAGGGATTCTCTCAAGATCGGTATCCAACCCGATGCAGAGAAGGCTGTTGTTTGATTGCTGGGCGGAAAGGAGTTTCTCTATGAACGTCATAGGGTAAATTCAAAATTCAAGGTTCAAAAGGCAAAATTACAATTCAAAGTTTAGAATTGAACTGCGTGCGGCTCATAGACTACGTTTGCCCTTTGCGGTCAGGACAATTGAACCAAAAATGTTCGCGATCTCAGATAATTCTCTGAGCAGGAATTCTGCCCTCTCAACCGAAGCCCGATTCGTATCCTTCAGCAAGGAGAGCCACAACTTACTCTCATTTGCCGATTTCAAGGAAATTTCCATAAACTTGACGAAATCTTTTCTGCTGCTGCCAGCTTGGCCTTCCACAAAATTTGCGATGATGCTCGTACTGCTACGTAACAACTGGTCACTTAGCCGCCGAGATACGTTATCCGTTTGCAAGGCATCCAACAGAGCGACAATTTCCAGAACAAATTTGTAAAGACGCTTTTTGAATTCAAGCTTGAACTCTCTATTTCCTGATTTCATATTTCCCCCATGGAATGAAATTGAAAAGTTACAATTCAAAGTTCAAAGGGCAATAATGTATGAGTCCTGCTAACTTTGAATCTTTCCCTTTAACTTTGCCTTTTGCACTTTGAACTTTTCACTTACTTCAAGTACCTCGCAAGCCACTCCAGCACCGTCTTGTGCCAGAGTTCGCTGTTCAGCGGTTTCAGCACCCAGTGTCCTTCATCTGGGAAGTAGAGCATCTCGGATGGAACATGCATCCGTTGAAGAGCCGTGAACATCTGCAACCCTTCGCTGACGTCGAGACGATAGTCGAGCTGACTATGGATGACCAGCATCGGGGTCTTGAAATTCTTGACGAAATTAACCGGCGAATATTTTTCGTAAGACTCCCGGTTCTCCCACGGCGTCCCTTTGAATTCCCATTCTTCAAACCACAATTCTTCCGTCGACCCGTATGCGCTCACCGAATTGAAATCACCGTCATGCCCTACCAATGTTTTGAAGATGCCTTTATCATTATGCCCTTCAATCCAATTGATCATGTATCCACCGTACGAAGCACCCGCCGCCGCGATGCGCGACGTATCGATAAACGGATACGTCTTCATGACGTATTCCACACCATTCATCAAGTCGGTGAAAACCTTGCCGCCCCAATCGCCGGATATTTCATCCGTGAATTGCTGGCCGTAACCCGTACTCCCCCGCGGGTTCACCATGACAACGACATAGCCGGGTGACGCAAACATTTCAGGGTTCCATCGATAATGAGTGATATCGTCCCACTGCCCTTGAGGTCCGCCGTGAATCAAGTATACCATCGGATATTTCTTCGCAGTGTCAAAGAATGGCGGCTTGAGAAGGAAACCTTCGACTTTCTTCCCGCCCGCACCTTCAAACCAGAATTCCTCAAGCGGGTTCATTTCAATGTTTGCGGTGCTTGCATCGTTGGTCGCCGTGATCTGTTTCGGGTTCTTTCCGTCGGCATCCATCCTCCACACCTCATGAGGATTGCGGACGGTTGTCCGTGTGAAAACGAACGATGTTCCATCCGGAGTAATTCCGAGATCCCCGACAAATACTTTCGATGTAATTTGTCCGACCGAAGCTTTGTTCTTTTTCGTCGGTAACCAAACTTCATAGACGGAATGGTATCCCTCGTCGTCCGCGTTAAAATAGAGAGCTTTCCCATTCGGGGCCCAGATCACTTCGTCCGGAGAACGGTCAAAGTTCTCAGTAAGGTTGATCCGTTGACCGGTCGCTCTTTCATAAAGCATGATATCGTATTTATCGGCCTCGAAGCCGGGGCGTTTCATCGCTTTGTATGAAATATATTTTCCATCGGGCGAATAAAGAGGCTGGTTATCGTTTGCCTTGTTCTCCGTGATCCGTTTCGCTTCGCCCACCGGCATCCCTTCCTGTAATGCAACCACAAAGACATCGTTGTTTGTTGAGATCGCAATCATCGGGTCGGTGTTACGGACAAATGCAAACTCCTTGCTGTCAGGAGAAAACGCGTAGTCGACATTTCCGCCTATATCGATGGGAGGAGAATCATAGTCGCCGGCAGTGGCGTCGACCGCAGATCCTCCGGATGAACGGAGGATGAAGACGTGGCTTCGTTTTCCATCGGTGTAGTGATCCCAGACGCGGTACGGCAGGCGGGTGAACAGTTTTGCTTTGACCTTACTTTTCTCCAGCTCACCATTGCGCGCTTTGTTGCAGCTATCCGTCGCACAGGCCGGGAAGACGTCGGAAGCGACCGCAAAATATTTTCCATCCGGCGAAACAACGAGCCCGGAGACCCCGGATGCCAGAGAGCTCACTTTCGTCGGTTCGCCCCCGGCTGCAGGGATCGTGTAGACCTGAGGATCGCCGTCGCGCGCAGAGATAAAGGCAATCGTTTTTCCGTCGGGAAGCCAGCGAGGTGAGTCATCCGCCTTCGGACTGTTCGTCAATTGTCTCGCTTCGCCGCCGTTCATCGACACGATCCAAATGTCGCTATTACCGGTGTTCGTTTCTTTGCTGTAATATTTAACTGTATACGCAATCCATTTTCCATCGGGCGAGATCTGTGGATCTGCCACGCGTCCCCAGCCGATGAGGTCGTCGAAGGTGATGGCGTGCTTGGACTGGGACAGTGAACAGTCAACGGTGAACAGTAAACAGAGGGCAACTAAAAATGCTGAGATGGTGCGGTTCATGGAAGGGCCTCGGAAGTTGAAAGTTAAAAGTGCAAAGGGCAAAGTTAAAAGGAAAAATTCAAAGGTGGATCTAAATGCCCATGACGTTATTTCATTGTGGGAATTTTCAATGACTATAGAGGTGAACTAGCAAAAATTTTGAACTTCTCACTTTAACTTTGCCCTTTGCACTTTTAAATTTGGACTTATTTTTTAAAATTCTTCCACATCATTGATTCAACCGGCTTAACGGTCCGGTGTTTATACTTGGCAT
>CAYYHS010000068.1:0-9621 GCA_964471785.1 uncultured Chitinophagaceae bacterium | reverse complement strand
CTATCGATCCGCGAAGGATAGGCGTACAGAGAATCGATGTACGCGACTTCGAAAAAGTTGTCTCTTTGATGTCGGAGCACGCCGTAGTAATCAGCGCCGTAACGTTTCATTACAATTATGCGTTGACGAAGGCTGCTATCGAAGCAAGCTCTCATTATTGCGATCTCGGCCACGACGATACGATCGTTGAGCAGCAATTGGCGGAAAGGGAGCGAGCAGAGCAAGCGGGGATCACCGCGATCGCTAATTGCGGACTGGCGCCGGGTCTCGCCGATATTATGGCAATGCATCTCTTCCAACAATTCGATACGGTCGATTCGCTCTCGATCCGCGTCGGAGGACTTCCGCAACTGCCTCATCCGCCGCTGAAGTACCAGCTCGCTTTTTCGGTTGAAGGACTTCTCGAAGAGTACACGCTACAGAGCACGATTCTCCGCGACGGAAAAATCACGAGGGTTGAGCCTCTTACGGAAATTGAACACCTTTCGTTTCCGCATCCATTCGAAGACCTCGAGGCCTTTCACACCGGGGGCGGTGCCTCACGACTTCCGCAATTGCTTGAAGGCAAGGTCAGAAGCCTCGAGTACAAAACAGTCCGTTACAGAGGCCACTGCGACAAGATGAGAACGCTTCTTGAGCTCGGATTCGCAGGAAACGAGCCGATCACATCCGGAGACAATGTGATGACCTCGCGCGAATTATTTTTGGAATTGCTCAAAAAACGTCTTACATTTGATGAGCCGGATACAGTGCTGGTCCTTGTGACGGCTCGAGGAAACCGCGGCGGCGAAGAACGAACGCGCTCGTACCGGTTGATCGACTTTTTTGACCAAAAGAACTCTATCACTGCAATGATGCGCACGACCTCCTTCCCAACCTCCATTATTGCCCAGTGCATGTTCGACGGCACGATTTCAAAACGAGGAGTATTCACCGCCGAGGAGGTGGTACCATTCGAACCCCTCAGCGCAGAGTTGAAGAAACGCAATATCGTCGTCGAAACGATCGAGGATCGATAACGTATGGGACAACAGAATTCATTCGACATCGTCTCCGAAGTGAATATGCAGGAAGTCGACAATGCATTGAACCAGGCGCGGAAAGAGGTCGCGCAGCGCTACGACCTCAAGGATTCCAAATCTTCAATCGACTTCGACGAGAAGGAAAAGGTGGTAACGGTGCACTCGCTCACCGAGTTTACTCTTAAGAGCGTGGTCGACGTTCTTCAGAACAAGTTTGTCAAACGCGGAATTCACCTGAAGTCGCTCACCTACGGTCCCGTGGAGCCTGCCACAGCCGGGACGGCGAGGCAGAAGATTACGCTGAAGGTAGGAATCGACAAGGACAATGCGAGAAATCTTGTGAAGATCATCAAGGATTCGAAACTGAAGGTTCAGGCTCAGATCATGGAAGAGCAGATACGGGTCTCGGGAAAAGACAGGGATGAACTTCAAGCAGTGATCGCACTCTTGAAAGGAACAGAGTTTCCGCTTCCACTCCAATTCACCAATTACCGCTCATGAACAGATCCAGTCTTCGGCATGTACTCTTCGTCCTTGCGGGATTCGCCTCCATGCTGAACTGTTCTCTCGTCTATCCTCAACAGCTCGACAGCACAAAAATTATTGTCACCAAGAATCCGGAGGCATCGAAGTACGTCGGCGCGGCGATGATCAACGGAGTCCGGTACATTTCGCTGCCGGACCTTGTCCACATGTTCGGGTTGAATTACTACTACAATCCTGTCATCAGGAAGATGGAGATAAAACTGAGCCTCGCACAGATGAAGCTGGCGGCCGACAATTCTTTTCTCATTGTGACAGATTTAGCAACGCGGAAGCAAACGCCGCTCCAGATGCCCGTGCCGATGCGCACCGTCGGAGACTCGCTCTTTGCGCCTCTAATGTATTTTCTCCCGATTTTCAATTCCATTTCCCGGACGGAACTCGCTATCGACACTGCGCGCGAAATGAGCCTTGCCGGCTTTGACTCTACCGGCGCACCGAAACAATACGATATTGCCGGCGTCGGGGTCGAAGGACGCAAGAATGGATATCTCCTCCGCATCCATTCGAAGAAGAAAGTCGCCGATGCCGACAGATTCCTTCGCGATGACAATTGGCTGTATGTCACGCTTCCGAATACGACGGTCGATACTGCGGCACTGGACGCAATCGAACCAGGCTCCCTTATCGAAAAGACGGTGGCAGTCCAATCTCCGACATCTGCACAAATATCCTTCAAACTCACAAAAAAGGTTGGCACTTCAGAAATTGTTCAGGATGACCGCAGTAACGATATCTTAATATCGCTCCACACTGTTTCTCCTCCTTCCAAAAAAGAATTAGCGGCGCAACGCAGGCTGCAGGAAGAGGCGGACCAAAAACGCCAGGGTGAACTTCAATCGCACCTCGACGCCCAGCGGGAAAAGTGGAAACTCGACGTCGTCGTGCTTGACGCCGGACACGGAGGCAACGACCCCGGAACGCTCGGCACCATCGGTACACGGGAAAAAGATATCACGCTCGGCATAGTCTTAAAACTCGGCAAACTGATTGAGGAAAAGCTGCCGGACGTTAAGGTCGTCTACACGCGTAAGTCAGATCGGTTCATCGAGCTGTACCGGCGCGGCCAAATCGCCAACGAAAACCAGGGAAAACTTTTCATCAGCGTACATTGCAATTCGTTGGAGCGCAAGCCGTCACCGACGAACGGCTTTGAGATTTACCTTCTTCGTCCCGGGAAAACGGAAGATGCCATCAAGATCGCACAGAAAGAAAACGCTGTCGTCCGTCTTGAAAAAGATACTCAGGATCGCTACAAGGATATCACCGAAGAGAATTTTATCCTTGTTACAATGGCTCAAAGTGCATACGTCCGGCAGAGCGAACAGTTTGCGTCGCTTCTCGAGGAGGAGATGGACAAAGAAATGTCGTCGGCGAGCCATGGCGTGAAACAGGCGGGGTTCTACGTCCTTGTGGGGGCATCAATGCCGAACGTGTTGGTCGAAACGGGCTATTTGTCGAACAGAAAAGATGAAATGTTTTTGCGAAGTCCGAGCGGCCAGCAGATTGTAGCAGAATCGATCCTCGCCGCACTTCGCCGATACAAGGTGTCATACGAAAGGACCTTGAAAGAAGGGAGCTAGCGCAGTTTCCCAAAAATATTCTTGTATTGTTTTCTCATTGGACACTTCGACTCCGCCCTGACAGTCATGCTGAGCGAGTCCTGTTCCATAGGACGAGTCGAAGGCCCGCTGTACGGGATGCCGTACAGCGGCACACTGTCAGGGCGTCGCTCAGTATGACTCTGGCCTCCATATACAATACTTATTATTGGAAACGGCACTAGTTCCCTCCCCAGAATTTTCCAGTCGTTGCGATCTCTTTGAGCAACGGGCAAATGCGATAGCGCTCCTCCCTCAAATCTCTTTGCAGTGAATCGAGGACTGCATACACCTGGTCGAAGCCGATCTTCTCTCCCCACTCAAGCGGTCCCAAGGGAAAGTTCATGCCGAGCTTCATTGCAACGTCGATCTCTTTTGGCGATCCCACCCCCTGCTGAACCGCAAACAGCGCCTCGTTGATGATCTGGCACAAGATCCTCGGCAAGACCATGCCGACCCTATCCTGAACGATCGAGGTTTCTTTCTTTAGGGAGGAGAAAAATCTCCGTGCAACATCGACCGACGATTGCAGGGTATGGATAGAAGGAGCTATCTCCGTAACTTCGTGAGCGATAAAGGTCGGCAACGCAGCGATTCCGACAAGCCTGTGTTTCATCATTACCCATGAAGATTGATCGAGAACGGTCACAGTAACTGAAGAAGTTAGGATTGCCGTCGTTTGGGGAAGCACTTTGTCCAGTGCGACCAGGTTGCTCTTCTTGACGGCAGCATCGAGGTTCGTGAGTTCAAGAACAATTGAAACCCGTTCGGCGAGAGATTTCAGGTTTTTCATTGCGGGCTGATGAATCAACTCGTAGCCCGAGGAGGCGGCAGTCTCCGTATACTCCTTAACGAGCGCCTCATCGCCAAGGACTAACACTGCAGCTTCTCTCCTTTTTGCAGGCGAAGATTTCAATAGCTAAAAAATCCCTTTCCGGTTTTTCTCCCGAGCGTTCCGGCGTCGACCATTTGTTTTTGAATCGGGTGAGGCCGATAACGAGGGTCTTGGAAAAACTGTTCATAGACCGACTGGGTGACGGCAAGGTTCACATCGATTCCGATCAAATCCATCAACTCAAACGGACCCATCTTGAAACCCCCGGCTCCTTTCACGATCCGGTCCACGTCAGCCGCCGAAGCGATCCCTTCCCCCATGATCCTGAGCGCTTCCCCATAGAATGGGCGGGCAACCCGGTTGACGATGAAGCCCGGCGTGTCCTTTGTCCTCACGCACGTTTTTCCCAGTTTAATGCCAAACTCTATTCCCTTGAGCAAGGTCTCTTCGGACGTTTGCGAACCCTGGACAACTTCCACCAGCTTCATCAAATGCACCGGGTTAAAAAAATGAAGTCCGAGAACGCGCTCGGGTCTTCGAAGGCCTGCGGCAATCGCAGTCACGGAAATTGAAGAAGTGTTAGTCGCGAGAAGTGTCTCTGGTTTTACATCCGCCTCAAGGTGACGGAAGAGATCTTTCTTGATCCGCAAATCTTCGAGAACTGCCTCGATGACGATCTCGCAATGCGAAAGTTCCGAGAGTTTCGTGCGGACGTGGATGCGGGACAGGGCCGCATTCATCTCATCCTGGGTCAGTTTTTGCTTTTCGACCCCTTTTTTCATCTCGCTCGTTATCCGGGAAACACCGCTTGCGACGACCGCTTCGTTAACATCATACAACGAAACGTTGAACTGATTCAGCGCTGCGACGTGGGTTATCCCCGCCCCCATTGTGCCGGCACCGATAACGCCTATTGAGATAGACATGGTTCTTAGTTCTTGGTCGTTAGTCTGTCGTCCTAGATTCCTACTTCTTAATTCCTACTTCTTAAGTGCGCTGCGTCGGGTAGTGCCCCTCGCATCTGCCGCCGAAAAGTACTTAAACAAGCAAAGAAAGGCAATCCTGCGGAAGTGATGCCATGACTCTGGGGGATATCTCCAATCAACTGGCGAATGCATTAAGAGTCATGAGTTCACTGGGGCTAGAGCATCCCAACCCGGGTCACACCGTAACTTGTATTTGAAAGATCAAATCAGTAGTATTGTTCAATAGTGAACCTTCCCTCTCGCCGGACCCGTTTTATGCCAGATTCAATCAGCGCCGAAGACAAGCTGAAGCGTTTCGAGATGCGCATTGCAGCCGGAGAAAAAATCGAACCGAAAGATTGGATGCCGGATCGATACCGCCAGCAACTCGTGCGGATGATCTCGCAGCATGCTCACTCCGAGATTGTCGGGATGCTGCCGGAAGGAAACTGGATTACCCGCGCGCCGACCTTGCGGAGAAAAATGGGACTCCTCGCAAAAGTTCAGGACGAAGCGGGGCACGGATTGTACCTTTACTGCGCCGCCGAAACTTTGGGCATCGGCCGTCGTGAAATGATCGAGGCGTTGCTCGAAGGGAAGGCCAAATACTCGCACATCTTCAACTATCCAACACTTGCCTGGGCGGACATCGGGGTGATCGGCTGGTTTGTCGACGGCGCAGCGATCGTGAATCAAACGATGCTGGCGAAATGCTCGTATGGACCATACTCGCGGGCGAACCTCAGAATCTGCAAGGAAGAGAATTTCCACAAGAGACAGGGTTACGAAATTGTCTCCACGCTTGCCTCCGGCACTCCGAAGCAGCGGGAGATGGTGCAAGACGCAGTGAATCGATGGTGGTGGCCCTCGTTGATGATGTTCGGGCCCCCGGATGCAAGTTCACCGAACAGCGCGGAGCTTCTACGCTGGAAGATAAAGCTTCACAGCAACGACGAGCTTAGACAACACTTTGTCGACATCACTGTGCCGCAGACATCGGCGGTTAACCTCGCCCTGCCCGATCCGGAGCTGCGTTTCGATACATCGAACGGGCACTGGGTTTTCGGCAAGATCGATTGGGAGGAGTTTTACGCGGTTATCAAAGGTAACGGACCGTGCAACCACGAGCGCATAAAGGCCCGGCACGATGCCGACGCCGGAGGGGCCTGGGTAAGAGCTGCTGCTCGGGCCTACGCAGAAAAGCATTCTTCTTCAGGCGTGTAATGGCGGACCCGAAAAAAGAAAATGCCGGCGAAGGAGACCTGTGGGAAGTTTTTATTCAAAGCGAAACCGGCGCTCCGCATGAACATGCCGGAAGCGTTCACGCAGCCGATGCCGAGATGGCTCTCCAAAATGCCCGCGATGTCTACGCGCGCCGGGGAACCGTCATCAGCATCTGGGTAGCGCCAACCGCAGCAATTGCCGCTACCTCTCCTTCAGATGAACATCCATTCTTTAATCCGGCCGACGACAAAGCTTACCGCCATCCTCAATTCTACAAGATTCCAAAGAGTGTCAAAGGGTTCCGATGAGCACGGATGCCCGGTCCCAAGCAGCACTGATTGATTTTCTTTTGCGCCTCGGCGATGACCGCCTCATTCTTGGTCACCGGCTTTCGGAATGGTGCGGGCACGGTCCGGTGCTCGAGGAAGACATCGCGCTCACCAATTTCGCCCTCGATCTGATCGGTCAGGCCGCTGCCTTCCTTCATCTTGCGAGTCAGATCGAAGGAAACCGGCACTCTGAGGACGACCTTGCCTACTTCCGCGAAGCTACACAATTCAAGAATGTACAACTCGTGGAGCAGCCAAACGGCGATTTTGCATTTACGGTCGCTCGTCAATTCTTCTTCGATGCCTATAATTGTTTGCTTCTCGGCGAGCTTCAAAGAAGCTCTCATCATCAGCTCGCAGGCATTTCCGCAAAAGGGTTTACGGAGGCAACCTACCACCTTCGACATTCCGGAGACTGGATGAGACGCCTGGGTGACGGAACAGAAGAAAGCCACCACCGCCTTCAGGCCGCGGTGAACGATCTGTGGCGATTCACCGGCGAGCTCATCATGTTCGACAGGACCGAGCAAACCTTAGTTGAGAATGGAATTATTCCAAACCTCGATCAACTTCAGAAGAATTGGCTTGAACGGGTCTCAGAAGTGGTTCGTGCCTCGACCCTCTCTCTTCCCGCAAGCGGCGCTGCAATGGTTTCTGGGTCGCGGTACGGAACTCATAGCGAACACCTTGGACACTTGCTCGCAGAGATGCAAATCGTAGCGAGGTCGTTCCCGGATGCAAAGTGGTGACTGACTTTTCAAACGTATGAAACCGACAAAAGAAACATTGTTGAAGATCCTCTCCGAAGTTCACGATCCGGAAATTCCGGTTCTTAATGTTGTAGAGATGGGGATTGTGAGAAATGTGGAATTCGACGGAGAAGCTATCCGCGTTGATATTACTCCGACGTATTCCGGCTGTCCCGCAATGAAGCTTATCCAGGATGACATTATTGCCGCGCTTAATGCGAACGGCTATCCGGCCGTGAAAGTCAACACAATCCATGCTGCGCCCTGGACAACTGAGTGGCTGGATGATTCCACCAGACAGAAGCTGCACGAGTACGGCATAGCCCCGCCGGCAAGGTCTTCGAAAAAGGCAATCGCGCTTTCCACCACACCGGAACAACGTGTACCATGTCCACGCTGCGGCTCGATCGAGACTGAATTGAAAAGCGAATTCAGTTCAACTGCATGCAAGGCTCTCTATCAATGCAAGGGTTGCAGGGAACCGTTTGAGTACTTCAAACAAATCTAGGGATGAGGGTTAGAGAATGCTGGGGGATGGAATGGTGGAAAATTGGAATGGCGGATGCGAACTGCAAAGAATTACTTCCCTTCAAACTTTGGTGTTCTCTTCTCCAAAAAGGCTTTAACTCCCTCCTTGTGATCAGCAGTTTTGGATGCAAGCTCTTGAAGAATGGCCTCGTAGTCGAGGAGTGAATCAAGGTCAGAAACGAGAGCCTTGTTCAATCCTCTTTTGATCAAGCCTATCGAGCGCGTCGGGGCCGCCGCCAATTTCTGTGCAAGTTCCGTTGTAACCTTCAGCAATTCTTCATCTTTCACCACGCGGTTCACGAGGCCAACGCGCCCAGCCTCCGCTGCGTCGACATCACGTCCTGTGGCGGCATACTCGAAAGCCCTGGCCATCCCCACCAGCCTCGGCAGAAACCAATGAGAGCCCGAGTCTGGCACCAGGCCGATCCGAATGAACACCTCGATCAGTTTTGCAGACTCGGCCATCACGCGCAGATCGCATGCGAGAGCAATGCTCAGCCCTGCACCGGCAGCGACTCCGTTGATCATTCCAATGACCGGCTTTTCGATAGAGCGGATTTTCCGAATCAAAGGGTTGTAACTTTTTTCGAGCGATTCTTTCAGAGACCGTGAATCGGCCCCATGTTCCTTCAAGTCCTGCCCGGAAGAGAATGCTTTTTGTCCCGCGCCGGTGAGTACGATGCAGCGTGCCGTCGTGTCTTTATCTGCCTGCCTAAAAGCATCGGTGAGTTCTTCCTTCATCACCTCGTTTAGAGCGTTGTAGCTTTCTGGCCGATTGAGGGTAATGGTAAGGACGTTGTCTATTACCGAAGTCAGTAGCGTTGAATATGCTGCCATAGAATACTCATTGGTTATCAACTGACCCGAAAACAGTATGCGATGACACGCATAGCGAGTCGATACTTTGAGGAATACTTTTTTCGATGCGGATGCTGTTGAATATAGGTTTTTTTTTATTTAGTATCACCAGTGGAAGGGCAGCGGGAGCTGTTCAGATTCACCGGCTGTTGTAGGCAGTCGGATAGCAGTCACTTTGCCGGAGGTTTTGCATGAAACCATTCTGTCTCTTTTTTCTTCTCTCTTATTTCTTCACTTGTCAGGGGCAGCAATTGCCGCCGACGGTGAAGATGACTCCCATCAAAGTAACGAACCTCGTACCAGTAAAGCTGATTGTGCCGGATAAGTTCAAGGGAAAAATCCGGGACGATCTGATCCTGAATGTCCCGGAAGGATACACCGCGCGGGTCTTCTATACCGGAGGGTTGGGCAAGCCCCGTTTTTTCGCCTGGGGTCCAGATAGCGTGCTCTATGTTGCGAACAAGAACAGCGGTGAAATCATAGCGTTGCCGGACCGGAACCGTAACGGTGTCGCAGACACGGGAATCGTCGTTGCTTCGGGATTTCACAATTCGCATGATTTGAAATTCTATCAGGGAGCAATGTTCGTCGCTGAAGAGCGCCAGGTTACGAAATGCACCGACGAAAATGGAGACGGCATTTACGAGACGAAGAAGATCTTTATCGCTGATATCGCCAAGGGAGCGCGTCAGCCCGGCGGCGGGCACGATACCCGTACGATTGTCTTTGATGCGCCGAACAAAAAGGTCTACCTCTCGATTGGCTCATCATGCAATGTTTGCCGCGAAGATTTCCGTGCGATCATCGAGCAATATAATGACGACGGCACGGGACGCAGAACATTTGCATCGGGGATCCGCAACGCGGTAGGAATGACGATGCACAACGGTCGGCTCTGGGCAACGAATAACGGAAGCGATTGGGAGGGAGACGATATCCCCCCTGAATGGATCGGAGTCGTGCGCGA
>CAYYHS010000067.1:5972-9655 GCA_964471785.1 uncultured Chitinophagaceae bacterium | reverse complement strand
TCAACATGGGACCGCAGCATCCCTCGACACACGGGGTCCTGCGACTCGAGCTTGTCGTCGACGGGGAAATCGTCATCGATGTCGTGCCACACATCGGGTATCTGCACCGGTGCTTCGAAAAGCACTGCGAGCATATGACGAACTACCAGCAGGTCATTCCCTACGTCGACCGGATGGATTACGTCTGCTCGATGAACAACGAGTTTGCATACGTCGTCGCCGCCGAGCGTCTGTTGAAAATCCAGGTTCCGGAGCGTGTCGAGTACATTCGCGTGATTATGGCTGAACTGCAAAGGATCGCGAGCCACCTCATTGCAGTGGGCACGTACGGAATCGATATCGGAGCGTTTACACCGTTCTTGTATTGCTTCCGTGACAGAGAAAAGATCCTCGACCTGTTTGAAATGACCTGCGGTGCACGTCTCCTCTATAATTACATGTGGATCGGCGGGCTCTCGCACGACATACCGGCCGATTTCGTGCCCCGTGCAAAGGAGTTCTGCTTGTACTTTAAACCGCAGCTCCGTGACTTTAACAACCTCCTTACCTACAATGAGATTTTTGTGAAACGGACGTCGCACGCCGGGGTGCTGCCGTCCGACGTTGCGCTGAACTATGCTTGCAGTGGACCGATGCTGAGAGGATCGGGTGTGAACTGGGATCTGAGGCGTGACGATCCATATTCGGTCTATAATAAGTTCCAATGGGAAGTAGCAGTTGGAAAAGGGGAGATGGGACCGGTCGGCAGCTGCTGGGACCGCCACATCGTTCGCATGAAAGAAATGGAAGAGAGTGTCCGGATTATTGAACAGGCTCTCGCTCAAATACCGGAAGGCGATGTGCAGTCTGCGGTTCCGAAAAGGATCCGTCCTAATCCGGGTGAAGTATACGCCAGAACAGAATCTCCACGAGGTGAACTCGGATTCTACATCATGAGTGACGGGACCGCGACGCCGTACCGCATCAAGGCCCGTTCTCCCGGTTTCGTCAACCTCAGCGTTATCAACGAGATTGCCAGGGGCTCGATGATCGCCGACCTCGTGGCAATCATTGGCAGCATCGACATTGTCCTCGGCGAAGTCGATCGGTGAGTGTTTTGAGTCATACGTCATACGTTTTAAGTTGTAAGTCATAGGTGTTGAGTTATCAGAATCTTGCGTCTTTGTTTTTTGATCTTCATTGTTGATTGATTACTGATTACTGCTCACTGTTCACTGAATGGAACAATACCTCACATCTCTCTTCGGCGATTCGCTCTGGGTCCACATCCTCATGGGTGTGCCCCCGCTCGTCTTCATCCTGGTGTATGCGCTGGTGGTGATCTACCTGGAGATGAAGGTTGCGGCTCACATGCAGGACCGCGTTGCCTACATGCGCACCGGGTGGCACGGCACGTTGCAGCCGATCGCGGACATGTTGAAGCTCCTTCAAAAAGAAGATACCATTCCGGCAGCTGCCGATAAATTTCTGTTCATCGTCGCGCCGTACATTGTATTCATCGGCACTTACGCAGCGTTCGCCGCGCTTCCGTTTGGAAGCGCCTTCATCGGCAGCGACATCAACATCGGGATCTTTTATATCGTCGCGATCTCATCGCTCGTCGTTGTCGGCTTACTGATGGCGGGATGGGCCTCGAATAATAAGTGGTCATTGCTCGGTGCGCTCCGATCCGCCGCCCAGATCGTGAGCTACGAAATTCCCTCTGCCTTCGCTATCCTCGGCGTCGTCATGGTTGCGGGAACGATGAGCCTTCAGGAATTGAGTGCGGCCCAAAGCGGAGGCATCACTCATTGGTTGATTCTCGGCGGAACGCTCCCGTTGACGAAAAAGCTGATTGCTATTCCGATGATGCTTGTGCTCTTCCTTGTCTACTATGTGTCGTCGATGGCGGAAGTGAACCGTACGCCTTTCGACATTCCTGAGGCGGAATCGGAGTTGGTACAGGGATACAACACGGAATACAGCGGTATGAAGTTTGCGATCTTTTATCTGGCGGAGTATGCAAATCTGTTTTTGGTCTCTGCGATTGCTACCGTTCTTTTTTTTGGCGGATGGGCGAGCCCGTTCGCGTCGCTGATGACAGGCCCGTGGTGGAGCGCCTTCTGGTTCGCCACAAAAGGAATGGTCTTCGTGTTCCTGAATATCTGGCTGCGCTGGACGCTCCCGCGCCTCCGGGTCGATCAGCTCATGTACGTGTCGTGGAAGGTACTCACCCCTTTTGCGCTTGCATGCGTAATCGGGCTTGGACTGCTTCTTGTGTGGTGACCCTTGGATAGGCTTGAGGACTGAATGAATCCTGTTGCAGAATATTTTGGTGACATCTATCGTGGCGTCAAGACGGCCACGATCGGGATGCGCATCACATTCAAGCATCTCTTCACAAAGGCCGTGACGATCCAATACCCGACAGTGAAGATGAAGCTCCCCGAACGTGCGCGCAACAGGTTGTACGTGAACATGGACGATTGTATCGGGTGCGACCAATGCTCGATGGCATGCCCCGTCGACTGCATTTATATTGAAACGATCAAATCGACCCCGGAAGACAATCTTGGCACGACGTCCACCGGCCAGAAGAAGCGGCTCCACGTTCCGTTGTTCGATATCGATATCGCGAAGTGCTGCTACTGCGGGTTATGCGTCTACCCTTGCCCCACAGAGTGCATCAAGATGACGGACGTGTACGAATTCTCTGAGTTCGACCGCCACAATCTTATCTACAGTTTTAGCACGATGACGCCTGCCGAGATAGAGACCGCTCGGACGAAGGCAAAGAAGATGGAAGAGGAGGCCGCAGCGAAGAAGGCCGCCGCCGCTGCAGCAGCAAAAGCAGCAGCCGAAGCGAAAGCCGCTGTCCCTGCGCCGCCGACTCAAGAACAGCAAAAACCGGAATAAGTATGTCAGCGCTCTCATCTCTCCAACTTTTTGATATCGTTTTCTACATCTTTGCACTCGTCATTGTCATTTCCGCTGCAATCGTAGTCTTCTCGAGAAACATTGTCCATTCGGCTTTTTCGTTGATGTTCACCTTTTTCGGCGTCGCAGGACTTTACGTCATGCTTGGCGCCGATTTCATAGCCGTGACGCAGGTTCTGGTGTATGTCGGCGGGATTCTCGTGCTGATTCTCTTCGGCGTAATGTTGACGACGAGGGTCATCAGCGTCGAAATGAAAACGCAAACTCTCCACGCCGCCCCTGCCTCGATCCTGACCGCGCTGCTCGTTGGCACGCTTTGCGGCATTTTCTACATCACCGATTGGGTGACGCCGGCTCCACCGAAGGCCGCCGCTTCTGTGAGCACAGCATCGAGCATCGGCCAGGCTCTGATGACGACATACTTGCTTCCGTTTGAAGTCGCCTCTGTTGTTCTTCTCGTGGCGATGATCGGTGCGGCGATGATTGCGCGGCGCGATCGGCGGAAGAATGGGTGAGAGTGATGAGTCCTGGGTTTTGAGTCCGGGGTCCTGAGTTTTAAATTATAGGCATTGAGTCCTGACCCAGACCCTGACGCCAAAAACGTGTAACGTACAACTTAGGACCCAGGACCCCGGATCCGAAACTAAAAACTCTTGACTGACCGCTGATAACTGTTGACTTATGACTGTTCATTGATCACCGCTCACTGACCATGCAACTACACGTATCACTTGTTCACTTTCTCTTCGTCAGCGCAATCCTTTTTT
>CAYYHS010000067.1:0-5872 GCA_964471785.1 uncultured Chitinophagaceae bacterium | reverse complement strand
ATGCAACTACACGTATCACTTGTTCACTTTCTCTTCGTCAGCGCAATCCTTTTTTCGCTTGGCGTCTACGCCGTCATTACGCGGCGGAATGCGATCATGGTGTTGATGGGGATTGAACTGATCCTCAATTCGGCCAATATCAATTTTATTGCCTTCGGTCACTACGGCGCATTGAACCTGGACGGCCAGATGGCTTCGATCTTCGTGATCATCCTGGCCGCGTGTGAAGCTGCTGTGGCGCTGGCAATTGTGTTGAATATATTTCAGAAGTTTAACACCGTCAACGTCGACGAAATAAATTCGTTGAAAGATTAAACGCTTCGCCCGGATGGCTTCTCCCGACAGCAACTGACACGATAACGAGATAGACTTTTTCATGAACCAAGCATTCCTGCTACAGCTTTCGACGGGCATTCTCCTGCTGCCGCTTCTCAGCTTTGTTCTTCTCATCTTTCTTGGAAAGAAGCTTCCGAGGCAAGGCGATACCATCGCCACGTCAATCCTCGGAGTCACCCTCGCTGCATCGGTTGTGATTCTCATCGCGAAGCTGACCCTCTTTCACGATGAACTCCTGAATTTCTCGTTCACGTGGGTGGATTTTAATTCGGTCGCGGGGATAGGACCTTTGAAGATTGACCTCGGCATCATGATCGATAACGTCACCGCGATCATGCTTGTTGTCGTCACCCTCATCAGTTTTCTCGTACATCTTTTTTCGACCGCCTATATGAGCGGCGATATCCGATACTCCCGCTATTTCGCGTACCTCGGCTTTTTTTCCTTCTCGATGCTCGGAATCGTTCTGACGAACAACTTCTTCACGATGTATGTGTTCTGGGAGCTGGTGGGCATTAGCTCATACTTGCTCATCGGCCACTGGTATGAAAAGCAATCGGCCTCCGACGCCGCGAAGAAAGCGTTCATCGTCAATCGTATAGGCGATGTCGGGATGTTCATCGGGATAAATATTCTCTGGGCAACGTACCATACTTTTACTTTTGAAAAGATCTTTTCGGCGATCGCTGGCGGCCAGATTCCATTCGACAGCAACCCGTGGTTGACTGCGGCTGGAATACTGATTTTCTGCGGCGCGATCGGAAAATCGGCGCAATTCCCGTTGCATGTCTGGCTGCCCGACGCAATGGAAGGCCCGACGCCGGTCAGCGCTTTGATCCATGCCGCGACAATGGTCGCCGCAGGCGTGTATCTCATCGCACGAACTTTTCCAATGATGACCGCCGATGCTCTCGTTTTCATAGCATATGTTGGCGCAATTACCGCCTTCATCGCCGCGACAATCGCCGTGGCGCAGAATGACATTAAGAAAGTGCTTGCGTATTCCACGGTGAGCCAGCTTGGGTACATGGTTCTGGGTCTCGGCGTCGGCGCGTATACTGCCGGCTTCTTCCATCTCGTGACGCATGCCGCGTTCAAAGCAGGGCTTTTCCTCGCGTCGGGTTCCGTGATCCACGGAATGCATCAGGCGCTCCATCATCAAGGGGATCATCATACCGACGCCCAGGACATCCGCAACATGGGTGGATTGAAAAAGAGAATGCCGATAACGTTCTGGACGTTTGTCATGTTTACCCTGGCGATCTCGGGAGTCCCCTTGACCTCAGGCTTCTTGAGCAAAGATGAAATCCTCGCCGGTTCGCTGGCGTTTGGTCGTTTGAGCGGACAGACACTGATTCCGATTATCGGTTTTCTCGTTGCAGGGATGACCGCATTTTATATGTTTCGGCTTGTGATCCTCACGTTCCTGGGGGAACATAAAGATGCCGGGCGTTTGGATCACATCCACGAGTCGCCGAAGCCGATGACGATTCCTCTGATTATCCTCGCTTGTCTTTCATTCTTTGCCTTCTATAGTTTCAACCCGATTGGCGCGTCAAGCGGCTGGTTCTTCCATGCGGTAGAGCGGCCGATGACGGTCGTCCCCAGCGCCGTGTCTGCTGCGCCGGCAGAAGTTTTTGAAGAGGCGCTCCATGAAAGTCATTCTCTTGCGATGATACTATCCCTCTCCGTTGCCGGTCTCGGCATTCTTCTTGCGTTCGCCACGTATTATTGGAAAAAGATAAATGCCGATGCAATTTCGAGGGCGATAGCACCCGTTCACTCGTTTCTGGTGAACAAATGGTATTTCGATGAACTGTACGGCGCGACCGCGGTTGCCGGCACAGTCGGCTTTTCGCGAGTGTTGGCCTGGTTCGATAACAAGGTGATCGACGGAATTGTGAATGGCGCCGCCTCGGTCACGCGACTAACATCGTACGCCAGCGGCCGGTTCGACAGCATTGTCGTCGACGGCATGGTGAACCTTGTGGCGTACCTTGCCGGATTTCTCGGATTGGTGTTCCGCAAACTCCAGACAGGACGCGTTCAGACCTACATCGCGTTTGTGCTGTTCGGTGTGATGGTCTTTTTCTTCATTTATCGGATCGTGTAAAGAAAAATTCGTACCACTAACTACCAGGGTTTTTCGTCATGTCATTTACGATACTTAATGTCGGGATCCTCACATGGATAACGTTCCTACCGATCGTCGGGATGGTCGTCGTCCTATTGCTCCCTAAGAACAACAAGGGGGCGATGAGGTGGACTGCGCTGGCCGTCACGCTGCTGCAACTGGTGCTCGCCGGGCTCATTTATGCCAACTTCAATCGCGGGATGGCGGGTATCAACAGCGCAGAAACGATGCAGTTCAAAGAGCTGTTTTCGTGGATCGACATCAAGAGTGTTTCATGGTTTGGCCGGATTCATATCGATTATTTTGTCGGGATCGACGGCATTAGCACACCGATGGTCCTCCTGACGGCGCTGATTTCGTTCGTCGCGGTGCTTGCCTCGTGGAATATCGAAAAAGCGGTCAAGGGCTATTTTGCCCTCTTCCTTCTGCTCGATACAGGTATGATGGGCGTGTTCGTCGCGCTCGATTTCTTCCTCTTCTATGTTTTCTGGGAAGTGATGCTACTGCCGATGTATTTCCTCATCGGTGTTTGGGGAGGACCACGACGCGAGTATGCTGCGATCAAGTTCTTTATCTACACATTATTCGGCTCCGTGTTGATGTTACTTGCCCTGCTCGCGCTCTACTTCAGCGTCTCGGTCGTCGATCCCGCGACGGGTGAAAAACTTCATACCTTCAACATGCTTGCGATGATGAACCCGGCGAATTTTGAAGCGGGATCTCTCCTCGCTGGATTGAACACCTATTGGCGCTATGTTGCCTATGTTGCGCTCTTCATCGGTTTCGCGATCAAGGTGCCTCTCTTTCCGTTTCACACGTGGCTTCCGGATGCGCACGTGGAAGCCCCAACGGCCATCAGTGTGATTCTTGCCGGGGTCTTATTGAAAATGGGGACATACGGTCTCTTGCGCATCGCGTTCCCCATTTTTCCGGACGCGGCAATGCATTACTTGTACCCGCTCGCGTTTATAGGATTTATCAATATCGTCTATGGTGCCCTCTGTGCAATGGCGCAGAAAGATTTCAAAAAGCTGATTGCGTACTCTTCCATCAGTCACATGGGCGTTGTCATTCTCGGGATGACCGCCATGAATACGCAGGGGATGGTGGGTGCCGTGTTCCAGATGTTCAATCACGGCACGGTCACGGCAATGCTCTTCCTTATTGTCGGCGTTCTCTACGACCGGACGCATACGCGCGGCCTCGACGATTTCGGAGGGCTGATGAATCAGATGCCGAAATATTCGGCCATCATGGTGATCGCGTTCTTTGCAGCTCTCGGACTGCCTGGACTGAGCGGATTCATTTCCGAGGCCTTTTCATTCCTCGGGGCATTTCAGAATTTCCGCTGGCTAACGATTGCTTCAACTCTTGGTATCGTTCTGACAGCTGCATATATGCTCTGGACTCTCCAGCGCGTGTTCCTCGGGACCCTGCCTGATAAGTGGAAAGATCTCCCAGATGTCAACGGCAGAGAGCTTGTTGCACTCGTCCCCCTCGCGATTATCGTGATCGTCCTGGGAGTCTACCCCGCGCCGATGCTTAATATTATGAACACTTCGGCAAACTATCTCGTGGACTTCGTCCGTGGAGGCGCCGGCTTGACGCTCCTCGGCAAGTAACTACTCGTCGAACCAGAAGACAAACACATGCTCGATCAAATACTGCAAAGTATAGGGTTCCTCCGTCCTGAAAGTGCGCTCGTTTTCACACTCTTGAGCGCGATTGTCGCCGACCTTGTCTTCAAGCGAAAGGCTATTGTCGCCGGGGTGGTGCTCGGAGGCTTTACCGCAACCGCATATTATGTCGTCGACGAGATGGGAATTAATGTCTCGATCTTCAACAATATGCTTGCGGTAGACCCGTTCGCGATCTATTTCAAGTTTTTGATCATCGCGACTGCCATTCTCATCGTCATGTTTTCGCTGGCGTCTAACGAAGTGCTCGGCTCGATTCGCCGCATCGGAGAATATTACGCGCTGCTCGTTGCCATGACAACCGGAATGTTCTTTATGGTTGGGTCTTCCAACTTGCTCATGATGTACCTTTCACTTGAATTGACGAGCATCAGCTCCTATATTCTGGCCGGCTTCACGAAAGAGGCCCCGGACTCGGCTGAGGCATCGCTCAAGTATGTCATCTATGGCGCCGTCTCGTCCGGTCTCATGCTGTATGGAATCTCCATAGTGTACGGACTCACCGGATCGCTGGATCTCTACTCGATTAACCATGTTTTGACGCAGGGAGGAGCCGGAAGACTGGCGCTCCTTATTGCGGGAGTTCTTGCCATCGCGGGGTTTGGCTATAAGATCTCTGCCGTCCCGTTCCATTTCTGGACCCCGGATGTGTATGAAGGCGCGCCGGTGACGATTACGGCATTCCTCTCTGTCGCGTCGAAGGCCGCGGGGTTTGCGATGTTGATGCGATTTTTAAAGGTGGCGTTCATCGACTCGACGATCTTGACGCTCCCGTTGGGATTGTGGACCACGATCAAAGGGTTTGAGCTGACGAACGTTCTGGTTATTATTTCGGTGCTGACGATGACACTGGGGAATCTCGTCGCAATCTGGCAGGACAACGTAAAGCGCCTTCTTGCATATTCCAGCATCGCTCACGCGGGCTATATGCTCCTCGGACTTGTCGTCCTCGGAAATGATGGGTACGCCGCGACCATGATCTATTTCGCCGTTTACCTGTTCATGAATCTCGGCGCATTCTACGTCGTGATGCTGGTGTCCAACAAGACGGGGAGTGAAGATATTCAGGAATACAAAGGACTCGGAGCTCGTGCCCCTCTTCTTGCGGTAGCGATGGCAATCTTTCTTGTGTCGCTTACCGGCCTGCCGCCTACTGCAGGTTTCATCGGTAAACTATATCTTTTCGCCGCCTTGATCAGGGCCAAGTTGATCTGGCTAGCAATTGTCGGCGTCCTCAACAGCGTTATTTCTCTCTACTACTACGTCAGGATCTTTCGCAACATGTTTCTCCGTGATGCGGAAGGAACTTCGGAACCCCTCACGTTCGATTTGTCTAACATCATCGTTCTCCTTGTCCTTCTCGTCCCCACGCTTGCCCTTGGCCTCTACTTTGGTCCGCTCGTTGAGTTTGCTCAGAATTCCGTGGCGATGTTTGGATTGAAATGATTTTCAGACTTGCTTCGTATTGAATTTCCTGACTCTTAGCCCCGGCGCCTCCTCTCTTACCTTGACATTTCTTTCTTGCAGAGTTAACTTTGTGACAAAGGACTCCGGGAACCCCGGCAGGTTATTCGTGTTTGTTCGTGAATCGTTTGAGGATGGGTCGGGAGCAGATCGGTGTTCCGAAGGAGTGTCCATGCGGATTCCTTTTACCCTTACCCCCTTATATATCGGCGCATTATTTCTTTTCGTCTTTACCTCAGTC